>NZ_JACVVG010000012.1:0-124960 GCF_016647875.1 Pseudomonas sp. S36
ACAAACGTAGGAGCGAGCAAAGCTCGCGATGCGCCGCGCGGGCGGCGCTCGGTCTCATAGGCGCCGCAACTGCCAAGGCGAACACTCCCGGCTAACTGCCCACCCAGGCCCGACCCTGTATACTTGCCCGCTGTCCCAGTCTTCGAGGTACCACCATGCCATCTGCCATTACCACTGACGTGCTGATCGTCGGCGCCGGGGTCGCAGGCCTGTGGCTCAATGCCCGCCTGCGTCGGCTGGGCTACTCGACAGTGCTGGTGGAGCGCGCCAGCCTTGGTGGCGAGCAGACCATCAAGTCCCAGGGCATCATCCATGGCGGCACCAAGTACGCCCTGCATGGCGCCTTGACCGGCGCTTCCGAAGCCATCGCCGACATGCCCAGGCGCTGGCGCGAGGCGCTGGCCGGCAACGGTGAGCTCAACCTGGCCAACACCCGGCTGCTGTCCGAGGCCCACTACCTGTGGTCTCCCGGTACGCTGGCCGGCAACCTCACCAGCTTCTTCGCCAGCAAGGCGGTGCGCGGCCGCGTCGACCAGGTCAAGGGCGATCAACTGCCCCCGGCCCTGCAGGACCGGGCCTTCAAGGGCAAGGTCTATCGGCTGGCAGAACTGGTCATCGACGTGCCCAGCCTGCTGGCCAACCTGGCAGAACTGGCCGGTGACAGCCTGCTGGCAGGCGAACGCATCACCCCGCTGCGTGAAAGCGACGAACTGGTGGGCCTGCAGGTGGATGGGCGCAGCATCATCGCCCAGCGCATCGTCCTCAGCGCAGGTGCCGGCACCGAAGACCTGCTGCACGCCCTGGGCCTGCAGCAGCCAGCCATGCAGACGCGCCCCCTGCACATGGTGATGGCCAAGGGCGCCAACCTCAAACCCCTGTATGCGCACTGCCTGGGCGGCGGGCCCAAGCCGCGCATGACCGTCACCACCCACCCGGCTGCCGACGGCCAGTGGGTGTGGTACCTGGGTGGCGACCTGGCCGAAGCCGATGGCGTGGCCCGCGACAGCGCTGCGCAGATCGCCGCCGCACAGCAGGAAGTGGCCAACCTGCTGCCTTGGGTCGACCAGGGCCAGGTACGCTGGGCCACCTTGCGCGTCGACCGCGCAGAACCCGCGCAATCGGGCCTGGTGCGCCCCGACAACGCCTTCCTGGCCGAACAGCAGCGCCTGCTGGTGGGCTGGCCGACCAAGCTGGCCCTGGCGCCGGACTTCAGTGACCGGGTCATCAACCAGCTGCAGCGCGACGGCATTCAACCCCAGGCCCACCCTGACCTGTCCGGCCTGCCACGCCCGCCTCTGGGCACGCCAGCCTGGGAGCAACTGCTGCCATGAGCCTGCCCACCCTGCACGATTTCCATCGCCCCTTGGGCAGCACCGGGCTGCAGGTGTCGCCCCTGGGCCTTGGCACCGTAAAGCTCGGCCGCGACCAGGGCGTGAAATACCCCGCCGGTTTCACCATCCCCGGCGATGAAGATGCCCGCCTGCTGCTGGCCCAGGCCCGCCAATTGGGGATCAACCTGATCGACACCGCCCCCGCCTATGGCCGCAGCGAGGAACGCCTCGGCCCGTTGCTGCGTGGGCAACGCGATGAATGGGTGATTGTGAGCAAGGTGGGTGAAGAGTTCGAGGCCGGCCTGTCGCACTTCGACTTCAGTGCCGCCCACACCCGCCGGTCGGTGGAACGTAGCCTGCAGCGGCTGGAAACCGACCGCATCGACCTGGTGCTGGTGCACTCCGACGGCAACGACCTGGCCATCCTGGAGCAGCAAGCGGTATACCACACCCTGGCCGAGCTCAAGCGCGAGGGCAAGATCCTGGGCTTCGGCCTCTCCGGCAAGACGGTTGCTGGCGGCTTGAAGGCCCTGGAGCACGGCGACTGCGCCATGGTCACCTACAACCTGAACGAGCAGGCAGAGCGCCCCGTGCTGGACTACGCTGCGCAACACGGCAAGGCCATCCTGGTAAAAAAGGCCCTGGCCAGCGGCCACGTATGCCTGGCACCCGGTGTGGACCCGGTGCGGGCAAGCTTCGAATTGCTGTTTGCCCACCCGGGCGTCAGCAGTGCTATCGTGGGCACCATCAACCCGTTGCACCTGGGCCACAACGTGGCCACCGTCGCCCGCATCCTGGGCCAGCAGTGAGTTGCCCCTGGCCATGGCCGGGCAACTGAGCCGACGCAAGGAGAAGCCACGTGGCGCGAACGCTGATCCGCAAGAACCCGAGCAACTTCAAGACGCTGCCACTGCATGTAGAAGCCACCGCCGAGGGCCTGGTGTACCAGAGCATCGGCGTGCCCCTCAACTTTGCCCAGACCCAACAACGGCGCAAGCCCATCCAGGTGGATGACCCGCAGCGTTTCGTCGCCGAGCTGGCCAACCTGGGCGTATCGGTGCGGCTCACCCTGCACTGGCAAAACCGCGATTACTGGGTGCTGGTGCGCCAGCGCCGACAAGACCGCGGCGACGTGGTGCTGAAACTGATTTCAGGTTATGTACCGGCGCAGGAGCTGAACCTGCCCTTGCACACGGCGGTGCAGGAAGTGGCCGAAGAATGCCTGCTGGAAACCACCGAAGGGTGGCTGGGTGGGCGCTTCAACGAAACCTGGCTGCCCGTGCCCTACGCAGCCGCCCTGCATTACCGCGAAACCCCGCACTTCCAGCTGGCCCCGCAGTCCGGCGCGGCGCGCCCGGTGCACTGCGGCCAGCAGGTGTTGCTGGAGCGGCCCAGGGCCTATGTGCACCTGCCCACGGCATCGCTGCAACTGATCTACGACATGCGCCTGGACGTGCCTCGGGACGCCAAGAAGCTCAGCCTGTTCCACGTCGATGAGCGGCTGGAAGGCGACCAACTGGTGGCGCGGCTGAACCGCAAGCGGCCAGACCTGTACCTGATGCCTTTGAAGGACGGCCAGCCCTTGGCTGAGCTGTACACCCTGAAGAAGGACGAGCTGGTGCCGGCGAGCACTCGCGGCCTGTACCTGGCCGAGAGCTTTGCCCAGCAGGAAGGCTGGGTGGTGAAGGATGAGCGGGTGCGCTGGCGGGACTGGGTGAAGCAGCAAGGCCTGGTAGAAACCAAGCCCGCGCGGGCCAGCCACCTGCAGCGCTTTGGTGCCAAGGCGCGGGCCCTGCTGCGGCGGGCCAGGACGTCTCTGCGCAACCAGAGCCCATGACCGGGGCCATGATGACCCCGACGCAGCGTCAGTGCTTGCGGATTTTCTCGACGATGGCAGTGGTCGAGCTGTTCTCGACCAGCCCCAGCACTTTCACGGTGCCGCCGTAGCCGTTGACGATATCGGCACCCACCACCTGGTCGATGCCATAGTCGCCACCCTTTACCAGCACATCGGGCTTCACCTGGCTCAGCAGGTTTTCCGGCGTGCCTTCCGAGAAGCTGATCACCCAGTCCACCGCCCCCAGGCCCGCCAGCACCGCCATGCGCCGGTCGACACTGTTGATCGGCCGGCCTGGCCCTTTCAGGCGGCTGACCGAAGCATCGTCATTGACGGCAACGATCAGCCTGTCACCTTGGGCACGGGCCTGTTCGAGATAGGTCACGTGCCCGGCATGCAGAATGTCGAAGCAGCCATTGGTAAAGACGATGCGCTCGTTGTGGGCACGGGCATCATCGATGGCTACCAGCAGTTGCTCAAGCCCCAGCACCCCGCGCTCGGAACCCTCTTCGCGCTGAATGGCCCGGCGCAGCTCTGGTGCACTGATGGCGGCGGTACCCAGCTTGCCGACCACGATGCCTGCCGCCAGGTTGGCCAGGGCCACGGCATGAGGCAGCTCCTCGCCGGCCGCAATGGCGGCAGCCAGGGTAGAGATCACCGTATCACCGGCACCGGTGACGTCGAACACTTCCCGCGCCCGCGCTGGCAGGTGCAGCGGCGGCTGGCCGATGCGCAGCAGGGTCATGCCGTGCTCGCCACGGGTTACCAGCAAGGCACCCATGTCCAGGTCATGCAGTAGCTGCAGGCCCTTGGCTACCAGCTCGGCCTCGTCGGCGCAGCGGCCGACGATGGTTTCGAATTCGCTGAGGTTGGGGGTAATGAGGCTGGCACCGCGGTACACGGAAAAATCCTTGCCCTTGGGATCGGCCAGCACCGGGATACCCTTGGCGCGCGCTGCCTGGATCAGGCTCTGGTGGTTCTTCAAGGCGCCTTTGCCGTAATCCGACAGTACCAGCACCTTGACGCCTTCGAGCAGCTTGTCCACTTCCGCACCCAGTGACAGGGGGTCGGTGGCGAAGGGTTCCTCGAAATCGATACGCAGCAACTGCTGGTGGCGGCTCATGACCCGCAGCTTGACGATGGTCGGCTGATGGGCGATGCGCTGGAACACCGAGCGCACACCCGCCGCGTGCAGGCTGTTGGCCAGGCTGTCGGCGGCCTCGTCCTGCCCGGTGACACCGATCAGCGACGCAGGCGCACCCAGCGCCGCAATGTTCAACGCAACGTTGGCCGCGCCACCCGGGCGATCCTCGATCTGATCGACCTTGACCACCGGCACTGGCGCTTCAGGCGAGATACGCGAGGTACCGCCATGCCAGTAGCGGTCGAGCATGACATCGCCGACCACCAGTACCGGGGCTTGATCGAAACGCGGCATGGACAACTTCATGGGCAACCCATATGAAAATAGTGAACAGGGACGGGATATTAGCACAGGGTGAACGGTGGCTTTACGGCCAGATCACCCTGGGAATATCCGGATACAACCGGGGCCGCCAGGGCCCCGGTGTGGCGGGTTTCAGGTGATATCGGCCTTGGCCGGTTCATCCAGGCCCATGGCATGCAGGCGGGCATAATAGCCATTGGCTGCCAGCAGCTCGGCGTGGGTGCCACGCTCCACCAGGCAACCCTGGTCCATGACCAGAATCTGGTCGGCCTTCTCGATGGTCGACAGACGGTGCGCGATCACCAGGGTGGTGCGGCCTTCCATCACGCGGTCCAGGGCGGCCTGGATGTGCCGTTCCGACTCGGTATCCAGCGCCGAGGTGGCTTCATCCAGGATCAGCAAGGGTGCATTCTTCAGCAACGCACGGGCGATTGCCAGGCGCTGGCGCTGGCCGCCAGACAACAGCACGCCGTTTTCACCGATCTGGGTATCGAAGCCCTTGGGCAACTGGTCGACGAAGTCCTTGGCGAACGCCGCCTCGGCGGCCGCCTCGATATCGGCACGCGGTGCACCGGCCAGGTCACCATAGGCAATGTTGTTGGCGATGGTGTCGCTGAACAGCGTGACGTGCTGGTTGACCTGGGCGATGTGGCGGCGCAGGTTCAGCAGCTTGAAGTCTTCGATTTCCACGCCATCGAGCAGAATCTCGCCGGTGTTGTGGTGGTAGAAGCGCGGAATCAGGCCGGCCAGGGTGGATTTACCACTGCCGGAACGGCCCACCAGCGCCACCATCTGCCCGGGCTCGACGGTGAAGTTGATGTCACGCAGCACCTGGCGCTCGGTACCTGGGTACGTGAAGCTGAGGTTGCGCACTTCAAGGCGACCCTTGACCGAATCGCGCTCGACAGTGCCTTTGTCCAGCTCACGCGGCTCGTCCAGTTGCTCGAAGATGCTTTCAGCACCGGCGACGCCCTTCTGGATGGTCGAACTGACTTCCGACAGCTGGCGAATCGGCTTGGGCAGCAGACCGGCCAAGGTGATGTAGGCAACCATGTCACCCGCCGAGGCGTCGCCGCGAAGGTACAGCACCAGGAACATCAGCACCGCCATGGCCACATAGATCACCAACTGCAGCAGCGGCGTATAGATGGCGCTGGTGCGGGTCATGCGCAGCTGCTTGTCGGTATTGCTCTGGCTGGCCTTGAGGAAGCGCCGTTGCTCGTAGGTTTCGCCGCCGAAGCTGCGCACTACCCGGTAACCCTGGATGGTTTCCGATGCCACGTGGGTGACGTCACCCATGGCCACCTGGATCTTCTTGCTCTGCTTGCGGAATTTCTTGCTGGCGCGCCCCACCATGAAGGCGATCAGCGGCAGGATGGCCAGCATCACCAGGGTCAGGCGCCAGTTCATCAGCAGCAGCGAGGCAAACAGGAAGATCACGGTCATGCCTTCGCGGATCACCACCTTGATGGCGTCGGTGGCAGCGCCGGTGACCATGGTCACGTTGAACGTGATGCGGGAAATGAGGTGCCCGGAGTTGTTCTGGTCGAAGTAGCGGTTGGGCAGGGTCAGCAGGTTATTGAACAGCTGCACCCGCAGGTCGTGTACCAGGCCCAGGGACACCTTGGCCAGGAAGTAGTTGCCCAGAAACGAACCCAGCCCCTGCCAGGCGGCGATCAGAATGATCAGCCCAGGTACCGTGTGCAGCAGGTTGAGGTCGCGCAGGTAAGGGACGTTGGGGAACAGCGAGGCGTCCGGGTTGGACAGGCCGTCGACGAAATACTTGAGGATATAGCCCAGCATGGGCTGAGTCGAAGCGAAGATCAGAAAGCCCAGGATACTAAGCAGAAACACGCCGATGTAGGGGCGGACATAGCCAAGTAGACGGAGGTAGATCTTCATGCTCGATGAACTGCTGGAGCCTTTGGCGTCTGTCATATCACGGAACATGCTGAAAATGGGGTGCTGACTTTAGCACAGGTTGCCTTGCACGTCGGTTAACGACGACCAGGCGCGTACCAGCAGCAATGCGTGCAAAGCTGGGTTAACATTGCCCGTTCTTCACACCCAGGCCCGTTTCGCTCATGTCCCCAAGCAGCCTCCAGAACGTCGGCAACCGCTTCTACGATTTCGTGTGCCTGTGGCTGCTGCCCGCCGGCATGCTCTCGCTGCTGGGTGCGCTATTCTTCCTGCCCGATCGCAGCCTGCATCACAAGCTGTACTACGGCCTGTTCAGCATCCCGACGCTGTTGGCGTTGTGCGTGCGGCCAAGTGCACTCAAGCCTTTGCTGCGCGAGCCGCTGCTGTGGCTGTTCCTGCTGTTTGCCGGCTATGCCGTGCTGAGCCTGGCCTGGTCGCCTTCGCCCACCGAGGCCGACAACCTGATCAAGCGCCCGTTGCACACCCTGATGCTGTTCCTGGGTACTGGCCTGATGCTGCGCTACCGCCCCGAAGCCCTCAAGGCGCTGTTTCTGGGGGCTGCCCTGCTGGCCTTGGTGGCCACACTGCGCGACCTGTCCACCTTCGTGCTGACCTACCAGCCAGGTAGCCGGCTGATCGGCGCGGGGGCTCTGGACAACCCGTTGCTCAGCTCTCACCTGTTCGGCTTCTTCGGTGTGTACTGGCTGTGGATGGCGGTCAACAGCAAGCGTGCACTCACCGTGGCGCTGTGCACGGCGGCGTTCGCGGTGATGTTCGCCGCCGTGGTCGCGACCGGCTCCCGCACACCGCTGGTGGCCATGACCCTGGCCGTCAACTGGATTGCCCTGCTGTGCCTGGACCGCCGCTCCATTCCGTTGTTCCTGGCGGCGCCGGTGTTCATCGTGCTGGTGCTGCTGGTTGACCCGCAACTGATTACGGCGCGGGGCGACTCGTACCGCTTCCAGATCTGGCACACCACCTGGGAGCTGTTCCTGCAGCATCCGCTGATCGGCCATGGCTATGACGCGCCGCTGAGCATCGATGTGGGGGTGGGTTACCCCTTCAGTGAACCCCACAGCTTCGCCATGGGCGTCCTGTATTACGTTGGCATCCTGGGCATGTTGCCCTGGCTTGGCATGCTTGGCTACGCCCTGTATAGCGGCTGGAAATACCGCAGGCACCCGGCCCTGCAGATGGCCACGGCGCTGCTGGTATTCGGCATCGGCGCAGGCCTGACCGAAGGCGGTGGCATCCTCTCGCGGCCAAAGGAGCACTGGTTCCTGCTGTGGATCCCGCTGGCCCTGATCGCCGGGCTGAACATTGCCCGCCGAGGCGGCCGCCTGGTTGCAGCCACTCGCCACACCTTGACCCCTGCACAGGTGCAAGCACTGCACCAGGGCGCCAAGGTCATCGAAGAAGATGGCCTTGGGCCAAAGGTGCTGCTGTTGCAGGATGGCAGCTTCCTCAAGCTGTTCCGTGCCCGCCCCTGGTACACGGCCGGCAGCTTCTACCCCTATGCCCGGCGCTTCATCAGAAACAGCCAGCAACTGGCCCTGGAAGGCATTGCCACCCCACAGGTAGTCGAGCTGCTGAACTACGCCGACGGCTCACAGGGCGTGCGTTACCTGCCACTGGCAGGCCGCACCGTGCGCCAGGCCCTGCAGGCCTGCCCGGCGCTGGCTGAGCGCCAGGCCCTGGTCGGGCGCCTGGGCCAGTTCATCGGCCGCCTGCACCAGCAAGGGGTGTACTTCCGCTCCCTGCACCTGGGCAACGTACTGCTGCTGGACAACGGTGAGTTCGGCCTGATCGACCTGGCCGACATGCGCCTGCTGCCCTCGCCCCTGTCCGCCGAACTGCGCCAGCGCAACCTGCGGCACATGCAGCGCTACGACGAAGACCGCCAGTGGTTGTTCGAAGAGAACGTTCAGGCCCTGCTGGAAGGCTATGACCTGTCGGCCAACCGCAGCATGAGCCGCGCCGTGCGCCAACAAGTGCAGTTGTCCCACGGGGCGCAGCGCTGACATGGCGCTGCTGGCCCCCCTGCTGGGCGCCCTGGTCTTTGCCCTGGCGCTGCTGAGCGCCCGCCTGCTGTTGCGCAGCAACCTGGTCGCTCGCCACCTGGCGCCAGTCGCCGGCCGCTGGGCCACCCTTGATGGCCTGCGCGGCTACTTGGCCCTGGGCGTGTTCATCCACCACGCCGCGATTGCCTGGCATTACCAATACACCGGCCAGATCGGCATGCCACCCGAGCGGTTCTTCGCCCAGGTCGGCCAGGTGGGGGTGGCGCTGTTCTTCATGATTACCGGTTTCCTGTTCTGGAACCGGCTGCTGCAGCAAGGCCGGCAATTTGACTGGCGGGCCTTTGCCATCTCCCGGGTGATGCGCCTGTACCCGCTGTACCTGGGCCTGCTGGCGGTGGTACTGCTGAGCGTGTTCTACCTGCAGGGCTGGGCGTTGCTGGACACGCCGCTGGCCCTGGTCGGCCAGTTGGCCGGGTGGCTGGCGTTTCATCGCCCTGACATCAACCAGCTGGCGGGCACCGGCAACCTGATCTCGAACGTGACCTGGACCCTGAACTACGAAATCTACTTCTACCTCGCATTGCCGCTGCTGGGCATGGCCTTCGTCTACCGAGGCACGCTGCTCAGAACCTTGATCTGCCTGGTTGCCCTGTACGGGCTGGCGCAGCTGGTCGGCTGGGAGCATGCCCTGAAGAAAAAGTACCTGCTCAGCTTCGCAGGCGGTATTGCCGCCGTGTACTGGGTACGCAGGCCGGCGTTGGTGCAGTGGGCGCAGCTCCGCCAGGGCACCTGGGTGGCCGTGGGCTTGCTGGCCGTGGTCATGCTGGGGTTGAACAAGACCTTTGCAGTGTTCCCGCTGCTGCTGCTCAGCATCGTGTTCTGCATCGTGGTGTCCGGCAACGACCTGCTCGGCGCCCTACGCCTGCGCAGCGCACGCTGGCTGGGGGAAATCAGCTACAGCCTGTACCTGCTGCATGGGCTGGTGCTGTGGTGGCTTGCTTACTACCTGTACCCTCGGTACGGGTTCAGCTATGACAACACCGGGGCATTCATGGCACTGGTGGTGGTGGCCTGCATTGCGCTGGTAGCCCTGAGCAGCGCGACCTTCCTGCTGCTGGAGAAACCCGGCATAGCCTTGGGCAAGCGCCTTGCCCGCCGACAGCAGGCACCCGGTGCACAGCTGGAGCCAGGCTCAGCGAACCGCGCCTGAGCCGCGCTGCCGGGCGTAGTCCAGAAACCCCTGGATATCCTCGCTGCACAGCTTGCCCACCACCTGGGCAATTTCGGCCGGCGGCCAGTCCCACCAGGCGCTGGCCAGCAGCTGGGCGCGCACCTCTTCCGGGAAGCGCCAACGCACTATTTGCGCCGGGTTGCCGCCCACCACCGCGTAAGGTGGCACATCCCGGGTCACCAGCGCACCCGCGGCTACCACCGCGCCACTGCCAATGCTCACCCCCGAGAGGAGGGTGCAGTTGGAGCACAGCCACACATCGTTGCCGATACAGACATCACCACGGCTGAAGGCGTAGTTCTCGATCCCGGCTGCTTCCTTGAGCATGGCCGGGAACGGATAGGTGGTTACCCAGTCCGCGCGGTGATGGCCACCGAGGAAAATCTGCACGCCCTCGGCGATGGAGCAATACGCGCCAATGCGCAGGGTTGCACCTTCATTCCAGTCATGCACCTCAGGCACGCCGTAGCTCCCCACCCCAAAGGCGTACTGCGGGTAGCGCGCAGCAAACCGCGCCTGGCCACGCTCAATCGCCGGCAGCTTGCGAATGGCCCGCTTGGCCCGCTTGGCCAGGTAACGCGAAATCCACCCCATGGCCGATCAGGCCTTTTCCAGCGGCGAGAACAACAACCGCCCCAGGCCACGCCAGGTCTTGCGTGTGTAGGCCCGCAGGGGGATCTGCGCCAACAGCTCACGGGCCAGCTTGCGATCACGGTTGGCCACCTTGAGGAACATCGAGTTCAAGGCCTTGAACTTCACCTCTTCATAGGCCGGGTGGTCCTTGAACTTGGCGTAGGTGCGCAGGATGTTGTCGATCATGAAACGGTGATTCTTGTAGGTGTTGCTGGCGTGCTTGCGGTAGCGCGCCATGACCACGCTCAAGCCATCGATGAAGTAACCGGCGTGGGTCACCTTCAGCTCGATCATCAGGTCTTCCAGGCGCACATCCGGGTCAAACCCACCAACCTTCTGCAGCGCCTCACGGCGGATCAGCAGCGTGGGTGCGGGCGGGTACGGTTTGCGCTCGAGGAACATATCCTCGAAATCCAGGCGCCGGAACGGTACGTCACGGCGCTGGCGGGCCTCAGGGAACAGTTCGCCCTGGGCGTCGATCAGCTCGATGTTGCCGGCGCAGATGCCCACTTCGGGCTTGTCGGCCATGTACTGCACCTGGATGGCGATACGGTCCGGCATCATGATGTCGTCCGAGCCGAACGGGGCAATAAGCTCACCCTTGGCACGGGCAATGGCGTCATTCAAGGTTTGCGTGAGGCCTTTGTTGCGCTGCACGCGGAAGTCGAAACCATGCTGGGCCTGGAGGCGTTGTATGCGCTCGACACTGTCATCCGACGAACCGTCATCGATCACCAGCAATTCAATGTGCGGGTAGGTCTGGTTGAGCACGCTGAGGATGCTCTGCTCGATGTAGGGGCCGTGGTTGTACGATGCGATGATCACCGTCACCAGGGTTTGCTCGGCGCTCATTTTGCCTCCTGGGCGGCCAGGCCAGACTCGATCAGCGCCAGGTACTGCTGGCGGAACACCGTGATGTCATGGTTGTGGTTGAGGTAGTCGAACGCCTGCTCGCCCTTGGCCTGCAGCGCGTCGTCATCCAGCGCCAGGTAGCGGTCCAGCGCGGCGGTAAGGCTGGCCACGTCTGCCGGTTTGACCACTTCGCCACCTGCGCCGGTAATCAGCGGCAGCATGGCAGGTACATCGCTGGCGATGACCGGCAAGCGCCCGCTCATGCCCTCGAGCAACGCCAGGCCCAGGCCTTCTGCCAGCGACGGCATGGCCCAGATGTCGAACGCCCGCACATAACGCAAGGCGTTGTCCCTGAAGCCCAGCAGGTGCGCACGGCCTGCCAGCCCAAGGTGTTCGATTTCCGCCTGTAGACGCGCCTGTTCGCGACCGGCGCCAATGATGGCCAACTGCGCGTTGGGGTATTTGCCCTTCAACGCAGCGAACGCCTTGAGCAGGTAGGTGTGCCCCTTCACAGGCACCAGCCGGCCCAGTGCCCCCACCAGCCGCGCATCCTGGGCCAGGCCCAGTTGCGCACGGGCCTCGGCGCGCGTCAGTTGCAAGGCCGTGGCCTGATCGGTGTCGATGGCGTTGGTGATGGCGTGGGTGTTGCTGTCGGTGAAGCCGCAGCGGCAATCGAGCAGGTACTGCTTCACGGCAGGCGATACCCCCACGAACTGCCAGTGCTGGTCGATCAGCCGTTGTGTCTGGCGCCGACGATAAAACCGGTCGTATTCGCCAAAGCCGTGGGAAATACCGATGCACAGGGGAATCTTCAGCCAACGGTTGAGCTGCAACAGCATGTTTACCGGCTTGAAGCGGTTGCAGATCACCACGTCGAAGCGCTCGCGCCGGCAAAACCGGTACAACTGCCACAGAGCCTTGAGGCGCATGCCTTTGAGGGCGCTGTCGGCGAAATCGAAATACACAGAATGGTCAGCGCGGCTCACCGGCTGGCCCGCTTGCGGCCGGCCCTTGAGGAACGCCATGGTGGTTTCGAACCGGTCAGCCGGCAGCGCTTTGAAGATCTGTTCGGCCAGGTCGGCAAAGTCGTGTTGCTTGATGTTGTAGTCCGGTTGCAGTTGCAGGACTTTGTAGCGCTTCATACGGTTTCCCGATCAACACCCTGGTGGCGGCCCTTCAAGACCCAGAACAGCTCGTGACGGCGCACGGCCTTGCGGAAAAATTCATTTTCGCCATACGGCGACAGGCGCCGCCCGGCCAGCCAGCGCTGAATGAAACGGCGCAGCCGCCGCTTGAACGGTGGCCGAGGCTGCAAATCATGCATCATACCCAGCGCCATGGCCTTGTCGCGCTGCAGGCGTGCGTCCAGCATCAGTGTGCAAGGCCGCCCTACAGGCTGGTCGCCGGTAATGGGTGGCAGGGCCACGCCCGCGCCACTGTCGCCCATGGGCCAGCGGTCGTTGTCGTGCAGGTGGTTGGCGTAGCCCAGCAGGGTTTCAGGCTGCCAGTCCAGCCCTTGCAACGCCTCGTGCAGCGCCTGTTGGGCAGCCACATGGTCGGGGTGCGGGTCCAGGACCAGGTGGGGCATCACAATGACCTGCGGGCGTGCCTCGCGCAGCACCGCGCGCAGGTCGGCCAGCAGGTTGTGCCAGGTGGGCGCCCCATCGTCGCCGGGCAGGGCCAGTTGGTTGAGCGTGCGGAACGGCCGTGTGTCGGCCATGTCGGCTTCACGGGAGCCAAAAGGTGAAGCTGGGGCATCGCGCATGGCGGGCAGTTGCAGGCAGAAATAGCCCAGTTGCACACAATTGCGTTCTGGCACCCCGGCCCAGCGCGGCACGGTGATGCTGTCCCAGGCCCGCAGCCTGCCTTTGAGGCGCGCAGCCTCCACAGCCGAGAGGCCCATGGCCTGGTAGTGCTCCGCTTCGATCTCGCCGGCCGTGAGGGTGACCACCCAGGCTTCGTCGGCCTGGCTGTACAGGCCATAGGCGGCAAGCTCGGCGTCATCGGCATGGGGAGCGATGACCATGACGCGCTTGCGCCGCAGGTCCTCCTGGGCAAACGCCCACAGCCGGGGCTGGCCAACCAACCGGCAATGGCGGCCGCGCAGGGTCACCTGGCCGTCCGCCAGCGCCTGGCCAAGGCCGGTAAGGTTCACGAAGCGCACACCGCGTACACCCCGCTCGAACACCTGCAGGTCTTCGCCTTGCGGGCCCTGAATGCGCACGCCTGGGTCGAACAGGCGCCCGAGCACGCCACAGCGCAGCGTTACCTGCAACAGCAACGTGCCGTCGTGGTGCGGCTGCACCCCCTCAGCCATCAGGCGACCGCCCTGCAGGCTCACGCCGGGGATTTCATTGGCCGCCGGAAAACGATAGGTGTAGTCCTCGCCTGCCCCATAGAACAGGTGGTCGGCCAGCCACGCCTCGTGGGCGACCCACAGCAGCGGCAACAGCACCAGCGGCAGCCACCAGATGAAGCCCCCCAGCGCAACCAGCACCACCAGGGCCATCAACAGACCCAGGCGCTTGTTGCGCCGGTGGCGCTTGAGCAACTGCTGCTTGCGGCTCACGCCTGATACACCGGCACAGGGTTGCACCAACGGTCCTTGTACTCGCGGTCGGCCCGGCCGAACGAGAAACGCAGCGGCTTGCCGAGGGCGCGGGCATGTTCCCAGGCGGCCTGGGTATTGAGAAAGCTCAACACGCTGCCGGGGCTGAAGGCCTTGGTTTCGGGGTCGACCCCGCCGTTGATGTACTCGACGCTGATCCACTCTGGCGCCTCGACGCGGTACACCAGCTGGATGGCAATGGGTTTGTCGCCCAGCAGCAGCACCGAACCGATCAACAGGTTGTGCAAGCGCCCCAGCACCTCACCCATCTGCTGGGCGCCTGTGGCCGGGAAGCCCCAGCGACGCAGGAACAGGTCGCAGTACATGTCGGCGATTTGCTGGGCGCTGAAATCGCTGATGGGCCGTACCACACCGCCCGCCTCTTCCAGCAGCCGCAGTTCGCGGCGCTGGTTGTAGCGGAATTTCTTCGACAGGTCTTCTGGCGCCCGGGCCATGGCCAACTGCTCCTTCTGCGCCTTGAGGCCACTGAAACGGCCCTGGTTGAGCTCGGACAGGTAACGCACGGCATGGCGCAACGGGGCACCGGCATCAGGCGCCGCGGGCAGGATGATTTCAGCATTGCCCAGGTCGAACAGGGCTTTCTTGCCGGCTCGCTTGAGCACGTCCTTGGACAGCGCCAGGTGCCGCCCCCACGTAGGGATGGCCGCCTTCAGCTCGCCGGCCTGGTGCCAGCCCAGGTAGCGCACCGGGATACCGGCCAGGTCGGCCAGCTGTTGCACCACCTGTGGGTGGGTCGCGACGCTGCCACCAAAACGCGCCCAGGCCTGGGCGTAGGCTTCGCCGTCGATGGCTTGCCAGCCGCGCTCGCGCAGGGCCTTTACATGATTGAGCATCAGGCCTCCACCAACGCGCGCACCTGGGGCAGCTGCCAGAAGGCCTCGCGCACCGCCTGGTCAGAAAAGCGCTCCGCCAGGCGTTGCAACATGTGTTCGGCGCAAGCCGTGCGTTGCTGTCCATCCAGCAGCGCCATGTGCCTGAGGCCCTCGGCCAGTTGCGCCGCGTCACCCAACGGGAACAGCATGCCCACACCTTCGACCACTTCGCGGGCACCGCCACAGGCGGTTGCCAGCACCGGCACGCCGGCGACCATGGCTTCGAGCAGGACCATGCCGAACGGTTCATGATCGGAGCTGAGGGCGAACACATCGAACGCCTGGAAATACCGGCGCGCATCGGGCACCTGGCCCAGAAAATCGACCTGCCCGGCGATACCCAGCTCGCTGGCCAAGGCCTTGAGCACAGGTTCCAGCCGCCCCTTGCCCAGGATCGCCAGGCGGGCACCTGCCGGCAGCCCGGGCAGTGCCTGGGCAAAACCGCGCAGCAAGGTGGCCTGGTCCTTGTCGGGGTGCAGGCGGCCGACGTTCCCCACCACCCAGGCCTGCGGGCCCAGGCCCAGGGCCTGACGAGCCTCGGCGCGCGGCACCAGGGCGGCCTGCAAGGCCTGGATATCGATGCGGTTGTACAAGGTCTGGATCCGCTCGGCCGGCCACTTCGGCAGGCAGCGGCGCATGTCGTCACGCACCGCATCGGACACACCCAGCAGGCTCAGGCGCTTGGCAAACAGGTTGGCGAACAGCTGCCGCCCCTTGCGCTGATAGTCACCAAAAGCATGGTGAACGCCGATCACCGGCAAACCGGTCGCCAGCAAGGCCACATAGATGGGCTTGAAGCGGTGGGCGATACAGAAGGCGAACTGGCGCTCGACGGCAATGCGCCGCAGCGCGCGGATGGCGCCAAGTTTCAGGCCACGCACGGCCTTGGAGCTGAACCCCAGAAACAGCACTTCATCCGAAGCGCAACCCGCCTCAACCTGTGGGTCGGGCGCACCGGTGAGGAACACGGTAGTGACCTTGTAGCCGCTGCCCTGGAACAGGCTGGCGTACTGACGGGCACAGTCCAGGAACGGCCCGTCATAGCCATGGCAGAACTGCAGGATGCGCGGTTCAGAGCGGCTGGTCATACGCGGCGGCGCCGTCCTTCACGACCAGGATGTCTTCCATGATCAGGTACTGCAGGTCGGAACCGAAGAACATGTTCAGGGCGTCGGTTGGCGAGCAGATCATCGGCTCACCGCGGCGGTTCAGCGAGGTGTTCAGCGATACACCGTTGCCGGTCAGGTCTTCCAGGGCCTTCATCATGTCGTAGTAGCGCGGGTTGTACTCGCGCTTGAGTACCTGGGCACGCGACGTACCGTCCTCGTGAACCACTTCGGGTACACGGGTTTTCCATTCTTCGGCCACTTCGAAGGTGAAGGTCATGAACGGCGCCGGGTGATCGACCTTGATCATCTGCGGGGCCACGGTGTCGAGCATCGACGGGCAGAAGGGTCTCCAGCGCTCGCGGAACTTGATTTGCTCGTTGATGCGGTTGGCCACACCCGGCACGCTCGGGCAACCGATGATCGAACGGCCACCGAGGGCACGCGGGCCGAACTCCATGCGCCCCTGGAACCAGGCCACCGGGTTGCCTTCGACCATGATCTTGGCGATGCGCTGCGGCATGTCGTCCAGCTTGCGCCACTTGGGCGCATTCGGGTGACGGGCGCAGGCGGCGATCACGTCTTCGTTGGAATACGAAGGGCCGAGGTAGACGTGCTCCATCTTCTCTACCGGCACACCGCGGGCGTGGGACACGTAGGCCGCAGCACCCACGGCGGTACCGGCGTCACCGGAGGCCGGCTGCACGAACAGCTCCTTGACGTCGGAGCGGGCGATGATCTTCTGGTTGAGCTTGACGTTCAGCGCGCAGCCGCCGGCAAATGCCAGCTTGCCGGTTTCGCGCAGGGTGTCGCCCAGGTAGTGGTCGATCATCTGCAGGGCGATCTTTTCAAACAAGGCCTGCATGCTGGCGGCATAGTGGATGTACGGCTCGTCGGCGATATCGCCTTCGCGCTTGGGCCCCAGCCATTCGATGAGCTTGGGCGAGAAATAGAAGCCCTTGCCCTTCTCTTTATGGCGGCGCAAGCCGATAACGTTGGCGTACTCGGTGTTGATCACCAACTCGCCGTTCTCGAAACTCGCCAGGCGCGAGAAGTCATATTTGCTGGCGTCGCCGTACGGCGCCATGCCCATGACCTTGAACTCGCCGTCGAGCATCTCGAAGCCCAGGAACTCGGTGATCGCACCGTACAGGCCACCCAGGGAATCGGGGTCGAAGAACTCTTTGATCTTGTGGATCTTGCCGTTTTCGCCGTAGCCGAAGAAGGTCGTGGCGTATTCGCCCTTGCCGTCGATGCCCAGGATCGCGGTTTTTTCCTTGAAACCCGAGCAGTGGTAGGCGCTGGACGCATGGGCCAGGTGGTGTTCGACCGGTTCGATCTTGATTTTTTTCGGGTCGAAGCCCAGCTGCTCCAGGCACCAGACGATCTTCTTGCGGTAGCGCTTGTAGCGGCGGTTGCCCATCAGGATGGCGTCGAGGGCGCGGTCCGGGGCATACCAGTAACGCTTGGCGTAGTGCCAGCGAGCTTTGCCGAACAGGCTGATGGGGGCGAACGGGATGGCGACCACGTCGACGTCCGACGGTTTGATGCCGGCCTGCTCCAGGCAGAACTTCGCCGACTCGTAGGGCATGCGGTTCTTCGCATGCTTGTCACGCACGAAGCGCTCTTCTTCGGCGGCGGCAATCAGCTTGCCGTCGATGTACAGCGCCGCGGAAGGGTCATGGCTAAGGGCGCCCGACAGGCCAAGAATCGTCAATGCCAAGGGATGAGCCTCTTCATTCTGTAGAAATGCGCCAGCGGCCTCAGGGGCGGGTGGCGGCTAAAAGGCGAGATTATAACGCAAAGAATTCCAACTGGCCCTATCGCCGGCAGGCCAGGCACGTTACTCGGCGATCAACCAGTCAATGCGGTAGCTACCCGCCGTCTGCGCCAGCTCGCGGGCCAACCAGGGCAGCAGCTCCCTGAGCTCTTCCTCCAGGCCCCACGGCGGGTTGGCGATGGCAAGGCCAGAGCCATTGAGCCCCTGCGGGCTGTCCTGATGGTGCACATATAGCTCCACCCGCAGCAGCTTGGGCGCGCCAGTGCTGGTCAGGTCCTGGTAGAAACGGGTGAGGGAGCGCTGGTCCTTGATCGGGTACCAGATGGCTGCGACCGTCTGGCGCATGCGGCCAATTGCCTCCTTCATGGCGCTGGTGCAGCGCTTGAGCTCATCGGCCTGCTCGAACGGCGGGTCGATCAGCATGATCGCGCGCTTTTCCTGCACCGGCAGCAGGGCCCGGGGCACGTGCCAGCCCTCCCCCAGGTGCACGACCACGCGCGGGTCCTTCTTCATGTTTTCCTTGAGCAGCGGCCCGTCTTCGGGGTGCTTCTCGTTGAGCAGGGCACGGTCCTGCTGGCGCATCAGGCGGCGGGCCAGTTCGGGGGAACCAGGGTAATAGCGCAGCTCGCCATCCGCGTTCAGGCGCTTGATGATGCGGATGTAATCGGCAGCCATCGCCGGCAGGTCGTCACGGCCCCACAGGCGCGCGACACCTTCGAGGTATTCACCGGTACGGCTCGCCTGGTCGCCCTGAAGGTCATACAACCCCAGGCCGGCGTGGGTGTCGATGTAGGCGAACGGCTGTTCCTTGCGCGACATCAGGGCGATGAGGCGGGTCAGCACGATGTGCTTGAGGACGTCGGCATGGTTGCCGGCGTGGAAGGCGTGACGATAGTTCATGGCAACTCCTGCGCGGGCGGCAAGTTTACCTTGCCTTGCCGGCCGCGTCAGGCCTGGCTGCTGGTTGGCGCCGACGGCAAGGCCGGCACCGCTGCGCCAGCCTTACTTCTCGGCGTGATAGGCAGCATCAGCCGTTTCGAAGCGCTGCACCATCGCCTGGCTCGGACGGCCCAGCTTGCTGAACAGCACGATGGCGAGGGTACCCAGCAGGAAGCCTGGGATGATTTCGTACAGGCCCCACGGGTCAATCTGCTTCCACAGGATGACAGTCAAAGCGCCAACCACGATGCCGGCCAGCGCACCGTTGCGGGTCATGCCCTTCCACAGCACCGACATCAGCACCACCGGGCCGAACGCTGCACCGAAGCCTGCCCAGGCGTAGGCCACCAGGCCCAGTACGCGGTTTTCCGGGTTGGCAGCCAGGGCGATGGCCACCAACGCCACGGCCAGCACCATCAACCGGCCAACCCACACCAGCTCCACCTGCGAAGCATTCTTGCGCAGGAAGGCCTTGTAGAAGTCCTCGGTCAAGGCGCTGGAGCACACCAGCAGCTGGCAGCTCAGGGTACTCATGACCGCCGCCAGGATGGCCGACAGCAGCACACCGGCAATCCAGGGGTTGAACAGGATCTTGGCCAGTTCGATGAACACCCGCTCGTGGTTTTCGTTAACCGGCCCGGCAAGCTCCGGGTTGGCGGAGAAGTAGGCGATGCCGAAGAAACCGACGGCGCAGGTGCCGACCAGGCACAGGATCATCCAGGTCATGGAGATGCGGCGGGCGTTGGCGATCGATTTCACCGAATCGGCCGCCATGAAGCGCGCCAGGATGTGCGGCTGGCCGAAGTAGCCCAGCCCCCAGCCCATCAGCGAAATGATACCGATGAAGCTGGCCCCCTTGAGCATGTCGAAGTTGGCCGGGTTGACCGCCTCGATCGCCGCGAAGGTCTGGTCGAAACCACCGGTTGAGATCAGCACGATCACCGGGGTGAGGATGAGCGCGAAGATCATCAGCGTTGCCTGCACCGTATCTGTCCAGCTCACCGCCAGAAAACCACCGACGAAGGTGTAGGCAATGGTGGCTGCTGCACCGGCCCACAGCGCCGTTTCGTAGGACATCCCGAAGGTGCTCTCGAACAGGCGGGCGCCGGCCACGATGCCGGAGGCGCAATAGATGGTGAAGAACACCAGGATGACCACGGCCGAGATGATGCGCAGCAGGCCGCTTTTGTCTTCGAAGCGGCTGGTGAAATAGTCCGGCAGGGTCAGTGCATCGCCATTGTGTTCGGTTTGCACGCGCAGGCGGCCAGCCACGAACAGCCAGTTCAGGTAGGCACCCACGGTGAGGCCGATGGCGATCCAGGCTTCGGAGAGGCCCGCGAAGTAGATGGCGCCCGGCAGGCCCATCAGCAGCCAGCCGCTCATGTCGGAGGCCCCCGCAGACAGCGCGGTGACCACGCTGCCCAGGCTGCGACCGCCCAGGATGTAGTCAGAAAGATTTTTAGTGGCGCGGTAGGCCGCAAAGCCGATCAGCACCATTGCGGCGATGTAGATCACAAACGTGATCGTGATTGGGTTACCCATGCGTGTGCCCTGGTGTTTGTTGTTATTTCATGTGCAACCGGTCGAGGCGGTTGCACCCAGGCGGGGAATGCTATGCAACAACGCAAATGGGGTGCAACCATTTTTCATTTTTCATTTGCAAGTTGCACCTGCCCATGCATTTTCAGATAAAGCCTGTTTTTTGCTCCTGTTTAGTGCATGGGAAGCGCATTTTTAGAACGAAACGACCATTCATGTCGCTTTCAGAAACTTCGGAAACGACCGTCAGACGAGTTGCACCCAGCTGTCGTGAAATTCGGGTTGCACCTGGTTGCACCCGGTTCTCGCTGCGGATAATCTTGGCGCCAGCTGACGCCACATTCGTGGCAATAACGAGGATAAGAAATGGCGACGACCACCCTTGGGGTCAAACTCGATGACCCTACCCGCGAACGACTCAAAGCCGCAGCGCAGTCCATCGACCGCACGCCGCATTGGTTGATCAAGCAGGCGATCTTCAACTACCTGGAGAAGCTCGAGGGTGGCGCGACCCTGAATGAAATCAACGGCCAGGCCGGTGGCCTAGCAGAGGATGCCGGGGACGCCCCGGTCGACCATGGCCACCAGTGCTTCCTGGAGTTCGCCGAGAGCATCCTGCCCCAGTCGGTACTGCGCTCGGCCATCACTGCAGCCTACCGCCGCCCCGAGCAGGAAGTGGTGCCCATGCTGCTGGAACAGGCCCGCCTGAGCGCACCGCTCGCCGAGGCCACCAACAAGATGGCCGCCGGTATCGCAGAAAAACTGCGTAACCAGAAAAGCGCCGGCGGGCGCGCCGGTATCGTTCAGGGGCTGCTGCAGGAATTTTCGCTGTCGTCCCAGGAAGGCGTGGCACTCATGTGCCTGGCCGAAGCCCTGCTGCGCATCCCCGACAAGGGCACCCGCGATGCGCTGATCCGCGACAAGATCAGCAACGGCAACTGGCAGCCCCACCTGGGCAACAGCCCATCGCTGTTCGTCAACGCCGCCACCTGGGGCCTGCTGCTTACCGGCAGGCTGGTCAGCACCCATAACGAGGCAGGCCTCACGTCGTCGCTCACCCGCATCATCGGCAAGAGCGGCGAGCCGATGATCCGCAAGGGTGTGGACATGGCCATGCGCCTGATGGGCGAGCAGTTCGTCACTGGCGAAACCATTGCCGAGGCACTGGCCAACGCCACCCGCTTCGAGTCCAAAGGGTTCCGCTACTCGTACGACATGCTGGGTGAGGCCGCCCTTACCGAGCACGACGCGCAGAAGTACCTGGCCTCCTACGAGCAGGCCATCCACTCCATCGGCAAGGCCTCCAATGGCCGCGGCATCTATGAAGGGCCCGGCATCTCGATCAAGTTGTCGGCGCTGCACCCGCGCTACAGCCGCGCCCAGTACGAGCGGGTGATGGATGAGCTGTACCCGCGCCTGCTGGCGCTGACCCTGCTGGCCAAGCAATACGATATTGGCCTGAACATCGACGCCGAAGAGGCCGACCGCCTGGAGCTGTCGCTCGACCTGCTCGAGCGCCTGTGCTTCGAGCCTGCGCTGGCGGGCTGGAACGGCATCGGCTTTGTCATCCAGGCTTACCAGAAGCGTTGCCCGTACGTGATCGACTACGTCATCGACCTGGCCAAGCGCAGCCGCCACCGCCTGATGATCCGCCTGGTCAAGGGCGCCTACTGGGACAGCGAAATCAAGCGTGCCCAAGTCGAAGGCCTGGAAGGCTACCCGGTCTACACGCGCAAGGTGTACACCGACGTGTCCTACGTGGCCTGTGCCCGCAAGCTGCTGGCCGTGCCGGAGGCCATCTACCCGCAGTTCGCCACCCACAATGCCCACACCTTGTCGGCCATCTACCATATTGCTGGCCAGAACTATTACCCAGGCCAGTACGAATTCCAGTGCCTGCATGGCATGGGCGAGCCCCTGTACGAGCAGGTGGTGGGCAAGATTGCCGACGGCAAGCTGAACCGGCCATGCCGGGTGTATGCCCCGGTGGGTACGCACGAAACCCTGCTGGCCTACCTGGTCCGCCGGCTGCTGGAAAACGGCGCCAACACCTCGTTCGTCAACCGTATCGCCGACCACTCCATCTCCATTCAGGAACTGGTGGCCGACCCGGTGCAGAGCATCGAGCGCATGGGGGCCCAGGAAGGCAGCATCGGCCTGCCGCACCCGCGCATCCCACTACCGCGCGAACTGTACGGCAGCGAGCGTGACAACTCGGCGGGCATCGACATGGCCAACGAACACCGCCTGGCGTCGCTGTCCTGCGCCATGCTGGCGACCGCCAACAATGACTGGAAGGCCGTGCCGCTGCTGGCCTGCGCTGCCAGCGAGGGCACGGTAGCTGAAGTGCTGAACCCGGCCGACCACCGCGATGTGGTGGGCCATGTGCAGGAAGCCACCACCGCCGACGTGGACAACGCCATCCAGTGCGCCCTGAATGCAGCGCCTATCTGGCAGGCCACCCCGCCCGCCGAGCGTGCGGCCATCCTGGAACGCACTGCCGACCTGATGGAAGCCGAAATCCAGCCGCTGATGGGCCTGCTCATTCGCGAGGCGGGCAAAACCTTCGCCAACGCCATTGCCGAAGTGCGCGAAGCGGTGGACTTCCTGCGTTACTACGCTGTACAGGCGCGCAACGCGTTCAGTAACGACGCCCACCGCCCGCTGGGCCCGGTGGTATGCATCAGCCCATGGAACTTCCCGCTGGCGATCTTCACCGGGCAAGTGGCGGCAGCCCTGGCAGCAGGCAACCCGGTGCTGGCCAAGCCAGCCGAGCAAACCCCGCTGATCGCCGCCCAGGCCGTTCGCCTGCTGCTGGAGGCAGGCATCCCGGAAGGTGTGCTGCAGCTGCTGCCAGGTCGCGGCGAAACCGTGGGCGCCGGCTTGGTGGGCGACGAGCGGGTCAAAGGTGTGATGTTCACCGGTTCCACCGAGGTCGCCCGCCTGCTGCAGCGCAATGTGGCCGGGCGCCTGGACAACCAGGGCCGGCCGATTCCGCTGATTGCCGAAACCGGCGGCCAGAACGCGATGATCGTGGATTCATCAGCACTGACCGAGCAGGTGGTGATCGACGTCGTGTCCTCGGCCTTCGACAGCGCCGGCCAGCGCTGCTCTGCCCTGCGGGTGCTGTGCCTGCAGGAAGACTGCGCCGACCGCGTGATTGAAATGCTCAAGGGCGCCATGGCTGAAAGCCGCCTCGGCTGCCCGGACCGCCTGGCCGTGGATATCGGCCCGGTGATCGACGGCGAAGCCAAGGCGGGTATTGAGAAGCACATCCAGGGCATGCGCGAGAAAGGCCGCCCGGTGTACCAGGTCGCCATCGCCGATGCCACCGAGCTCAAGCGCGGCACCTTCGTGATGCCAACCCTGATCGAGCTGGACAGCTTCGACGAGCTCAAGCGCGAGATTTTCGGCCCGGTGCTGCACGTGGTGCGCTACAACCGGCGCAACCTGGACCAGTTGATCGAGCAGATCAACAACTCCGGCTACGGCCTGACACTGGGCGTGCACACCCGTATCGACGAAACCATCGCCAAGGTGGTGGAAAGCGCCAACGCCGGCAACATGTACGTCAACCGCAACATTGTCGGTGCCGTGGTCGGGGTACAGCCATTCGGTGGTGAAGGCTTGTCGGGCACCGGCCCGAAAGCGGGTGGCCCGCTGTACCTCTATCGCCTGCTGTCGACTCGCCCGGCAGATGCCATCGGCCAGCACTTCGAGCAGCAGGACGGCGACGGCAAGCCTGACCGTGCGCTGCATGAGCAACTGGTCAAGCCGTTGCATGCATTGAAGGCCTGGGCACAAGGCAACCAGCTGAGCGAGCTGGCCACGCTGTGCAGCCAGTTCGCCACCCAGTCGCAAAGCGGCATCGCGCGCCTGCTGCCTGGCCCGACCGGCGAACGCAACACCTACACCATCCTGCCCCGCGAGCATGTGCTGTGCCTGGCCGACAACGAGGCCGACCTGCTCGCGCAGCTTGCTGCGGTGCTGGCGGTGGGCAGTTCGGCGGTGTGGGCCGACAACGAACCCGGCAAGGCCCTGCGCAATCGCCTGCCGCGCGAGCTGCAGGACAAGGTCCGATTGACGGCGGACTGGAGCAAGGATGACGTGGCGTTCGACGCCGTGATCCACCATGGTGACTCGGACCAGCTGCGCGGGGTATGCCAGCAGGTCGCCAAGCGCGCCGGGGCCATCGTGGGGGTACATGGGCTGTCCAGCGGGGATCACCAGATTGCGCTGGAGCGGCTGGTGATTGAGCGGGCGGTGAGTGTGAACACTGCGGCGGCGGGCGGGAATGCCAGTTTGATGACTATTGGTTGATCGCTGTTGGTAAGAAAGGAGAGCTTCGGCTCTCCTTGTTTATGGGCGCATGGTTTGAGATGTTCAGCGCCTGTGAGATCGAGCGCCGCCCGCGCGGCGCATCGCGAGCTTCGCTCGCTCCTACGTTTGTTTCGGGCCAGTCATGCCTGCGTCAGAGGCGCGCGACCGCTTGGTTTGTACGACGCGATATCGTGTCGTGCACCAGAGCATTAGCGCGCAAATCCCGCAGGAATAATTGGCCCGAAACAAACGTAGGAGATTCTACGGCTGCAGGCAACTTTCCAGCAGGGAAGCCTTCTGCCTGCCTAACCAGCACTGCAGGCACACGGCTGCGCGCTTGAAAATCCTCCCAGTCGTTGGGGCAGCGTGATCATTCCGAGCGGGCTGCCTAGCAGCCCTGGGCTTATGAGGCCAGTTTGGCGCCTCCGGTGTATATCTCAGGCTTCCAATCGGCTTGATGCTTCATCAGGCCGAGGGCCAGGCGTACCAAGCGACGAGCAATAATCACCAAGGCCTCAGTGGTTTTCTTTCCACGTGCTTGAAGTGCGATGAATCAGTTTGCGATTCTGTACGGAGATAGGTTCATCAGGCCGACCTGGTGAAAATCAGGGCCTGCCTAACGGCAGGCTGTTACCGGCCCGAACATAAAAACTGACAGTCCCGCTTCAAAGCAAGCACATTAATGCCCTACGTCCTTTAGGTGCGCCGTCGCCAAAGCCACCAAAGACTCCAGGCTTTAGCTCCCTCAGAAGCAACGATAATGGTTAACCAAATCCACGTACTGGTATCAGGCAATAGCAAAATCAAGGAAAACGATGGAATTATAAAGAAAATGCGAAAAGGAATTTGTACACCAGCCAAGTAGAGCCCGGAGACTCTTCCCAAGCAAAGCAATAGACTACTGGCGATAAGAGAGATCTGGATCATTAGTCCCATCCAAATCAGAAATTCAAGCCCTCCCCCCCACTGCTCCATGTTTGCGAGGGCAGAATTGAGGTCGCTCACAAAGGGTGTCACACCTCTGTTCAAACTACTGAACACCACGAACGAAACGTAAAAAGCATCCATACCACCCCAAAGCAAACCGACCAACCGCGTTGGCTTTGTCAAGTCCATGTTCCAGGTCATTTTTATTTCAACTCATACTCTTCGTTTGCGATGACTGGCCGCCAATGCCATGATGACCCGGATACATCCCATGCATCATCAGCCTCAACATAAACTTGCGTGGTTTTCCGCTCCATACCATATCTATGAATTATTGAAGACAATGCAACGTTGCGTTCTTCAGCGTTAAGCGGTACCCACTCCTGTGTTACGGTCCGCGTCGTATTGGCAAAATCTTTCCCTGACGACAAAAAAACTCGACCTTCATCGCCCCTCGACACCAGGAAATTTGCAAAAAAGGCAGCACTCGAAGCAAATTTAGCAACCTGCATAGATGTTATCTTCCACTTGCCCGGGCCACTCATCCCAGAGACAGTATTAATCAAATGATCGCCGTCATTTTGCCTACTACAAATCCTTGCATACCAATTCTCTTCGATATTTATCGGCTTGAATGGTTCATCTTTTATCAGCATCCACTCGCCTGACGCAACCGGTCCGAGCGCTCTATCAATTTGATCGCCCACAAGGCTAACCGAGCTATAATACAGACCACACTCCTTCAGGAGCTCAGTTACACCATATATCTCTCGAACGCAACCTCTACTGTTCAAGTTATCTCTAATTATCGAGACCGCAAAGAATGGATCTTCGACTTTGCGCAGATCTTCTTTACTGACAGCCGTCCAGCGAGTGAGCTTTTCCATTGCCAATCCTCAATTCCAAAGACTGACATTTATATTATTTAACTCAAGAACGCCGCATGGAAACGTTCGAAAATATTGTGGGAAATTTCCCTGGTTTGCGTGGGAAATAAGATGTGAACAGATGCCAGACCGCTAGATGTCATTGAGTTTTCTAAACCCATATCACCCACACCTATTAACCTGTCCCTCCCACAACCACCCCCCCTACACTCGCCGCATTCCGCCTCAGGACCGCGACCATGCCCGAGACCCTGCTCAGCTCCCGCAACCTCACCTTCGAACTCTACGAAGTCCTCGACGCCGAAGCCCTCACCCAACGCCCGCGTTTCGCCGAGCACAGCCGCGAAACCTTCGACGCAGCGCTGACCACGGCGCGCACCATTGCCGAGAAATATTTCGCACCGCACAACCGCAAAGCCGATGAAAACGAACCGCGCTATGTGAACGGCTGCGCCGAGTTGATTCCCGAGGTCAAACCCGCCGTCGACGCCTTTCTCCAGGCAGGCTTTCTCAACGCCAACAGGGATTTCGAAGCCGGCGGCATGCAACTGCCCAGCCTGGTGTCACAGGCCTGCTTTGCCCACTTCCAGGCGGCTAACGCCGGCACCACCGCCTACCCCTTCCTGACCATGGGCGCCGCCAACCTGATCGAGAGCTTTGGCAACGAGGAACAAAAGCGGCTGTTTCTACAACCCATGATCGAGGGCCGCTACTTCGGCACCATGGCCCTGACCGAACCCCACGCCGGCTCGTCGCTGGCCGATATCCGCACCCGCGCCGAGCCGGTAGGCGATGGCAGCTACCGGCTCAAGGGCAACAAGATCTTCATCTCCGGCGGTGATCACGCGCTGTCGGAAAACATCGTGCACATGGTGCTGGCCAAGCTGCCGGACGCCCCACCCGGGGTGAAAGGTATCTCCCTGTTCATCGTGCCCAAGTTCCGCGTCAACCCAGACGGTAGCCTGGGCCCACGTAACGACGTGCTGCTGGCCGGGCTGTTCCACAAGATGGGCTGGCGCGGCACCACCTCCACTGCGCTCAACTTCGGCGACAACGGCCAGTGCATCGGCTACCTGGTCGGCCAGCCGCACCAAGGCCTGGCCTGCATGTTCCAGATGATGAACGAGGCCCGCATCGGCGTAGGCATGGGCGCCGTGATGCTAGGCTACGCGGGCTACCTGTATTCACTGGAATATGCCCGCCAGCGCCCCCAGGGCCGATCACTGGAAGACAGGAACCCGCACACCCCACCCGTGCCCATCATCGCCCACAGCGATGTGAGGCGGATGTTGCTGGCACAGAAGGCCTACGTTGAAGGCGCTTTCGACCTGGGGCTGTATGCGGCGCGCCTGTTTGACGATACCCACACAGCCCGCGACCAGGCTACACGCGAGCAGGCCCAGCAGTTGCTCGACCTGCTCACCCCTGTGGTCAAGTCGTGGCCTTCGGCCTTCTGCCTCAAGGGCAACGAGCTGGCGGTGCAGATACTGGGCGGCCACGGCTACACCCGTGAGTACCCCGTGGAGCAGTACTACCGCGACAACCGCCTGAACCCGATTCACGAAGGCACCGAAGGCATACAGGCACTCGACCTGCTCGGCCGCAAGCTGGCGCAGCACAACGGCGCCGGCCTCAAGCAACTGATGCGCCTGGTGGCAGCCACCGGCGAACGCGCCAGCCACCACCCCAACCTGGACCCGCTGCGCGAGCCGCTCGAACACCTGGTCAGCCGCCTGCAGGCGGTCACCCTGGCCCTGCTTGGCGACCTCGCGCAGGGCCACGCTGCACAGGCCCTGGCCAACTCGGCCCTGTACCAGAGAGTGTTCGGCCATTGCGTGATCGGCTGGCGCTGGCTGGAGCAAGCCATCCACGCCGAACTCGGGTTATTGAAGGGTAATGACGGTGACCGCGACTTCTACCGGGGCAAGTTGCAGGCGGCGCGTTATTTCCTGACCTGGGAGGTGCCTGGCTGCCATAATGTCCTGGCACTGCTCGAGGCCCGCGATGCGACCTGCCTCGGCATGCAGGATGAGTGGTTCTAAGGGGGAGCCACCGCGCAAACGGAGGCCTGCCCATGTTCGATTCCAGCGCCTTGCTGCGCCAGCGCTTCGCCGCGCTGCGCAGTTCGGCCGAGGTGTTTTCCCTGCGTCATGTCAAACAGTCGCACCAGGCGCTGTCGGTGCGGCGCAACGTAGCCGAACCACCGTTTTTCAGCCAGGACGAAGGCGCCATGCTGACCGCACGGGTGGCTGGGGTAGAGGCTTACGCCGCCACTGCCGACCTCAGCCAGGCAGGCCTGCAGCGTGCACTGGAACAGGCCGAGGCGCTGGCGCGGCAAATCGCCCGGCACAGCCTGCTCGACCTGCGTGGGCAGGCCGTTCCCACTGGGCAGTATGACGTTGTCTCGCCCCATTTCGATGAGGCCATACCCTCCCTTGCCAACTGCCTGGCCCTGCTCGCGGCGGAGTCAGCCAGCGTGCCCGCCGACGAGCGCCTGGTGGACTGGCAAGCCAGCCTGGGCGTGAGTGTGGTGGAGCAAACCTACCTGAACTCTGCTGGCGCCGAGCTGCGCCATGCTCAACGCTTTCTGTTTCCCGGCCTGAGCGTCACCGCCAGCGATGGCCAGGACAGCCAGAGCCGCAGCCTGGGCCGGGAAAACTTCGGCCAGCAGGGTGGCTTCGAGGTCGTCGAGCGTTGCGGCCTGGTAGGCGCAGCCCAGCGGGTAGCCGACCAGGCCCTGCAACTGCTGCTGGCGCCCAATACCCCTGAAGGCCAGCGTGACCTGTTGCTGATGCCCGACCAGATGATGCTGCAGATCCACGAATCCATCGGCCACCCCCTGGAAATGGACCGCATCTTGGGCGATGAGCGCAACTACGCGGGCACCAGCTTCATAAAAGCCAGTGATTTTGGCCACCTGCAATACGGGTCGGCATTGCTGAACGTGACCTTCGATCCGACCATAAGCGAAGAACTGGCCAGCTATGGTTTCGATGACGACGGCACCCCGGCAACCAAGCAGTTCTTGATCCGTGACGGCGTGTTGCTGCGCCCGCTGGGAGGCGCGCTGTCGCAGTACCGCTCTGGCCTGGAGGGCGTTGCCAACAGCCGTGCCTGTAGCTGGAACAGGGCGCCCATCGACCGCATGGCCAACCTGAACATCGAGCCGGGTGATCGGTCACTGGAACAACTGGTGCAGGGTATCGAGCACGGCATCCTGATGCGCACCAACCGCTCCTGGTCAATCGATGACGCCCGCAACAAATTCCAGTTCGGCTGCGAATGGGGGCAACTGATCGAGAACGGCGAGCTCAAGGGCATCGTCAAGAACCCCAATTACCGCGGTATCTCGGCGCAATTCTGGCGCAACCTGGCCGCCGTCGGCGACCGCAGCACGTTCCAGGTGCTGGGCACGCCCAATTGCGGCAAGGGCGAGCCTAACCAGGTGGTAAGGGTGGGCCATGCGGCGCCAGCCTGCGTATTCCGCCAAATCGACGTGTTCGGAGGGCAGGCCTGATGCAACATGCTTTCGAAGCCCTGGTGGGGGTGGCGCACAACGCCCTGCACGCCGGCGAGCAATTCACCCTCGGCTACAGCGCCGAGCAGTCTCGGTTTGTGCGTTTCAACCACGCCAAGGTGCGCCAGGCGGGGGATGTAAGCCAGGCCAGCGCGCACCTGCGGCTGATCCGCGACGGCCGCCAGGCCGAGCAGTTGGTCACCTTGAGCGGTGAGGCACAGGTAGACGGCCAACGGCTGGAGGCTGCCATGCAGTTGCTACGCCAGACGCTACCCCTGCTGCCAATAGACCCGTATCTGCAACTGAACACCGCCCCCTGGAATAGCCTGAGCTGCCAGGCAGCACCGCTGCCGGCGCTCGATGAAGTACTAGCGCTGATCGAACGCGAGGCAGGTGACCTGGACCTGGTCGGTATCTATGCCGCCGGCCCTGTGTGCCGTGGCTTTGCCAGCTCGTTCGGCGCCTTCGGCTGGCACCAGGCCAACAGCTTCAACATGGACTGGAGCCTGTTCCACGAGAATGGCCAGGCCGTCAAAGCCAACTATGCCGGGCAAACCTGGAACGCGGGTGATTTCACCCAGCGCCTGCGCCAGGCCCGTGACCAGCTGGGTTTTTTGGGCCAACCGGCCATTACCCTCAAGCCTGGCAGCTATCGTGCGTACCTCGCGCCTGCAGCCATGGACGAAATTGCCGGGATGCTGTGCTGGGGAGGCTTCTCGGCCCAGGCCCTGGCCACCGGTAACAGTGCCCTACAGCGCCTGTACAACGGCGATGGGCAATTGAGCCCGCTGGTGAGTTTCAGCGAGCAGGTCAGCGGCTCGCTGAGCCCGGCGTTTTCCGATGAAGGCTCGCCGCGCATGGACGTGCCGCTGATTCAGCACGGCAAGGCCCGCCAGCAGTTGACCAGTGCACGCAGCGCCGCAGAGTTCCAGCGGGTGGCCAATGGCGCCGACAGCTACGAATCGCCCTGTGCACTGAGCATGGCCGGCGGGAACCTGCCCAGCGAAGCGGTACTGCAGCGCCTCGGCACCGGCCTGTATATCAGCAACCTGTGGTACCTGAACTACTCCGACCTGCCCGCAGCGCGCATGACCGGGCTGACCCGCTTTGCCACGTTCTGGGTCGAGAACGGGGCGATACAGGGGCCGGTGAATACCATGCGCTTCGACGACAGCCTGTACAGTTTGCTGGGCAGCCAGCTGGAGGACCTGACCCAGGAGCGGGAGATGATCCTGTCGACCAGTACCTATGGGCAGCGCAGTACCGGATCGAGTCATTTGCCGGGGGCACTGGTCAAAGGGCTTAACCTGACATTGTGACTGGCATTACCGGCCTCATCGCGGGCAAGCCCACCGCCACACGGGCGTGCGCCACAGCCCCGCGACGAGGCCGGTAACGACAAACGAGGACGTCATGCCCGAACGCACCCCGCTGGACCCTGTCACCGCCCGCTGGATCCCGTGGGTGGTGGCCATTGCCTTCTTCATGCAGTCGCTGGACGGCACCATCCTCAACACCGCGCTGCCAGCCATGGCCCGGTCCCTGGCCGAAGACCCCCTGCGCATGCAGGGGGTGATCATCTCGTACATGCTCACCGTCGCCCTGCTGATCCCGGCTTCGGGCTGGATCGCCGACCGCTTCGGCACCAAGCGCATCTTCTTCAGTGCCATCTTGCTGTTCAGCTTCGGTTCGCTGCTGTGCGCAGTCGCCAACAGCCTGGGCTTCCTGATTTTCGCGCGCATCGTGCAGGGGCTGGGCGGGGCGCTGATGCTGCCGGTTGGCCGGCTGGTGGTGCTGCGCGCATACCCGCGCACCGAGCTGGTGCGGATCATGAGCTTCATCACCATCCCCGGCCTGCTCGGCCCGTTGCTTGGCCCCACGGTGGGCGGCTGGCTGGTGGAAATCCTGAGCTGGCACTGGATCTTCTTGCTCAACCTGCCGGTGGGCCTGATTGGCTGCTATGCGGTATGGAAATTCATCCCCGACCTGCGCGGCGCTGAGCGCACCACCTTCGACGGCCCGGGCTTTGTGCTGTTTGGCGCAGCGATGGTGCTGATCACCATCGCCATGGAAGGCCTGGGCGAGCTGCACCTGCCCCACCTGCGGGTGATGCTGCTGCTGTTCGCCGGCATGGCCTGCCTGGCGGCGTACTGGCTGCGCGCCGGGCGCGACCCGGAGCCGTTGTTCTCACCCAGCCTGTTCCGCGTACGCACCTTCGCCATCGGCATCCTCGGCAACCTGTTCGCCCGCCTGGGCAGCGGTGCCCTGCCGTTTCTGGTGCCGTTGCTGCTGCAGGTGGCGCTTGGCTACTCGCCGGCCCAGGCCGGCATGAGCATGATCCCGCTGGCCGCCGCCGCCATGCTCGCCAAGTCCATCGCGCGGCCGCTGATCGAGCGCCTGGGCTACCGCATCATCCTCACCGGCAACACGTTGCTGCTGGGGCTGCTGCTGGCCGGCCTGGGCCTGGTAGACGAGCAGACGCCGTACTGGCTGCTGCTGGTGCAATTGGGCCTGCTGGGGGCGGTGAACTCCCTGCAGTTCACCGCCATGAACACGGTAACGCTGATCGACCTCGACGACGCCAGCGCCAGCAGCGGCAACAGCCTGCTGTCGGTGGTGGCACAGTTGTCGCTGAGCCTGGGCGTTGCCTGTGCTGGCGCGTTGCTGGGCGGGTTCACGGCGGCGGGCAGCGCCGAAGGCGTTGAAACCACCCTTGGCGCCTTCCAGCTGACGTTCTTCACCATCGGCGTCATGGCCATGCTGGCTGCGGCGATTTTCCTGCAGCTGGCACCCACGGACGGAAGGCGTGCCCGTCGTCCGGAACAGCACATGGAGTCTTAGGGGGAATGGCATCGAGGCTGGTAGACTGTGCGGCATTTTTCGCTTCGCACCGCAGGCCCGCCTCGTGACCACCGACTCCACCGCCTTTGCCACATTGCCGCTGTCTTCCGCCATGCTGGCCAACCTGGACGCCCTTGGCTATGCCTCGATGACGCCCATCCAGGCCCAGAGCCTGCCGGTCATTCTCAAAGGCAAGGACCTGATCGCCCAGGCCAAGACTGGCAGCGGCAAGACCGCCGCCTTCGGCATCGGCCTGCTCAACCCCATCAACCCGCGCTATTTTGGCTGCCAGGCCTTGGTGCTGTGCCCCACCCGCGAGCTGGCTGACCAAGTGGCCAAAGAGCTGCGCCGCCTGGCGCGGGCCGAGGACAACATCAAGATCCTCACCCTGTGCGGCGGGGTGTCCCTGGGCCCGCAGATCGCTTCGCTGGAGCATGGCGCGCACATCATCGTCGGCACGCCGGGGCGTATCCAGCAACACCTCGACAAAGGCACCCTGGTGCTCAGCGGGCTCAACACACTGGTGCTGGACGAAGCCGACCGCATGCTGGACATGGGCTTCTTCGATGCCATCGCCAGCATCATCGGCAAGACCCCGGCACGTCGCCAGACCCTGCTGTTCTCGGCCACCTACCCGGCCGGCATCAAGCAACTGGCGGCAGAGTTCATGCGTGACCCGCAGCAGGTGAAGGTCGAGAGCCTGCACACCGACAACCAGATCGAACAGCGCTTCATCGAGATCGACCCCCAGCAGCGCCTGGAGGCGGTGACCCGCGTGCTGGGCCACTATCGCCCGCAGTCCTGCGTGGCCTTCTGCTTCACCAAGCAGCAATGCGAGGATGTGGTCGCCCACCTCACCGCCAAGGGCATCGTCGCCCAGGCGCTGCACGGCGACCTGGAGCAACGTGACCGCGACCAGGTGCTGACCATGTTCGCCAACCGCAGCAGCTCGGTCCTGGTGGCCACCGACGTGGCAGCCCGCGGCCTGGACATCGACGGCCTGGACATGGTCATCAACGTGGAACTGGCCCGCGACGCCGAGATCCACGTGCACCGGGTGGGCCGCACCGGCCGTGCCGGCGAGAAGGGCATTGCCGTCAGCCTGGTAGCGCCGGCCGAGGGCCACCGGGCCCAGGCCATCGAAGCCTTGCAGAACAGCCCGTTGCGCTGGGACCCGTTGGACAGCCTGAAGAACAAGGGCGGCGAGCCGCTGCTGCCAGTCATGAGCACCCTGTGCATCGCCGCGGGACGCAAGGACAAGCTGCGCCCGGGCGACATTCTGGGCGCCCTGACGGGGGATGCGGGCATCCCGGGCAAGCAGGTGGGCAAAATCGCCATTTTCGACTTCCAGGCATTCGTTGCCGTGGAACGGGCACTGGCCAAGCAGGCCATGCAGCGGCTCAACAGCGGCAAGATCAAGGGGCGGTCCCTGAAAGTCCGTATTTTGTAAGGCCCCACAGGGCTCAGCATTTCAAATCTGAAGGTTCAGAACGTGCACTCCACCGATGTAATCATTCTCGGCGCCGGCGCCGCCGGCTTGATGTGTGCCCAGCTCAGCGCCCGCCGTGGCCGCAAGGTGCTGGTCCTCGACCACGCCAACAAGCCCGGCAAAAAGATCCTCATGTCCGGCGGCGGGCGCTGCAACTTCACCAACCTGTACACCGAGCCGGGCAACTTCCTTTCGCACAACGCGCACTTCTGCAAATCAGCCTTGGCCCGCTACACCCAGTGGGACTTCATCGAGCTGGTCTGCAAGCATGGCGTGGCGTACCACGAGAAAAAGCTCGGCCAGCTGTTCTGCGACAACAAGGCCAGCGACATCCTCGACATGCTGCTGGCCGAGTGCGATGAAGCCGGTGCTGAAATCCGCATGCACACCAGCATCGAGCAGGTCGAGAAAACCGACAGCGGCTACCGGCTGCAAACCAGCGGCGGCACTTTCGCCTGCCAGTCGCTGGTGATCGCCACGGGTGGCCTGTCCATCCCCACGCTGGGTGCCACCGGGTTTGGCTACCAGGTGGCGCGCCAGTTCGGCCACACGCTGCTGCCCACCCGCGCCGGCCTGGTGCCGTTCACCATCACCGAGCCGCAACTTAAGGCCATGTGCACGGAACTGTCCGGCACCTCGCTGGATTGCACAGCCAGCTGCAACGGCAGCAGCTTCCGCGAGAACCTGCTGTTCACCCACCGTGGCCTGAGTGGCCCCGCCATCCTGCAGGTTTCATCGTTCTGGGAAGCCGGCGACACCGTCGAGATCAACCTGCTGCCCGACCGCGATGCACTGGGCTGGCTGCAACAGATGCAGGCCGAACGCGCCAACGCCGAACTCAAGACGGTGCTGGGCGAGGTGTTCACCCGCAAGCTGGCCACCCTGCTGGCCGAGCAGTGGTTCAGCTCAAGGCCCATGAAGCAGTACACCCCGGCCGAGCTGCAGCACATCGCCGACACGCTGGCCCACTGGCAGGTGGTGCCGGCCGGTACCGAGGGTTACCGCACCGCCGAAGTAACCCTGGGCGGGGTGGACACCCGCGAGGTGTCGTCCAAGACCATGGAATCGCTCAAGAGCCCGGGGCTGTACTTCATTGGCGAAGTGCTGGATGTGACCGGCCACTTGGGCGGTTTCAATTTCCAGTGGGCCTGGGCCTCGGCCAATGCCGCAGCGCAGTTCGTGTAGAGTAGAATTCATTGCGCAGCACGGAACGCTTCTTGCTGGTCCGTGCTCAATGCATTCATTCGATCACTGCCTAGCAGGCCATCATGTCATCGAGCTCGTTGCGTCAGTCACTGCGTCGCCTGTGGGGCCAGGATAAGTTCAGCTACAGCATCCGGGTAACCATCGCCCTCACCGGCAGCCTGGCCTTGTGCTGGCACCAGAACGAAATGGGCCTGCTGATCCCGCTGTTCCTCGGCATCATCGCCAGCGCCCTGGCCGAGACCGACGACAGCTGGCAGGGCCGCCTGAGCGCCCTGGCCGTCACCCTGGTGTGCTTTGCCATTGCCGCCCTGGCCGTAGAACTGTTGTTCCCCTACCCCTTGCTGTTCGTTACCGCACTCGCCCTGGCCGCGTTCGCGCTGACCATGCTGGGCGCGCTGGGCGAGCGTTATGGCGCTATTGCCTCTGCCACCTTGATTACCGCCGTCTACACCATGATCGGGGTGGACCAGCGCGGTGGCATGGTGACGGACTTCTGGCACGAGCCCATGCTGCTGGTGGCCGGCGCCGCCTGGTATGGGCTGCTGTCCGTGCTGTGGCAGGCGTTGTTTTCCAACCAGCCGGTGCAGCAAAGCCTGGCCAAGCTGTATTTCGAGCTAGGCACCTACCTCAAGCTCAAGGCCAGCCTGTTCGAGCCCATCCGCACCCTGGATGTAGAGGCCCGCCGCCTGGAACTGGCCCAGCAGAACGGCAAGGTAGTGGCGGCGCTGAACGCCGCCAAGGAAATCATCCTGCACCGGGTGGGCAACAGCCAGCCCAACTCCAAGGTCAGCCGCTACCTCAAGCTGTATTTCCTGGCGCAGGACATCCACGAAAGGGTCAGCGCCTCGCACTACCCTTACAACGCCCTGACCGAGGCGTTTTTCCACAGCGACGTGATGTTCCGCTGCCAGCGGCTGCTGCGCAAACAAGGCTCGTCCTGCCAGGAGCTGGCCCGCTCGATACGCCTGCGCCAGCCGTTCGTGCTGGCCAGCGGCTTTGCCGAGGCACTCGAAGACCTCAATGCGTCGCTGGAGTACCTGCGCAACCAGAACAACCCGGCCTGGCGCGGGCTGCTGCGCTCACTGCGGGCGCTGGCGGCTAACCTGGCCACGCTGGACCGCCTGCTCAGTGCGGCCAGCAACCCGGACAGCCTGGCGGACGCCAGCGACAGCAGCCTGCTGGACCGCTCGCCGCGCACCCTCAAGGACGTGTGGAAGCGGCTGCGCACGCAACTGACGCCCACGTCCCTGGTGTTCCGCCATGCGCTGCGCCTGCCGCTGGCGCTGTCGATCGGCTACGGCATGGTGCACCTCATTCACCCTACCCAGGGCTACTGGATCATCCTCACCACCCTGTTCGTGTGCCAGCCCAGCTACGGTGCAACACGGCGCAAGCTGGTGCAGCGGATCATCGGGACTGCCGTTGGCCTGACCGTCGGCTGGGCGCTGTTCGACCTGTTCCCCAACCCGGTCATCCAGTCGTTGTTCGCCGTGGTGGCCGGGGTGGTGTTCTTCGTCAACCGTACCACCCGCTATACCCTGGCCACTGCCGCGATCACCCTGATGGTGCTGTTCTGCTTCAACCAGATCGGCGACGGTTATGGTTTGTTCCTGCCGCGCCTGTTCGACACCCTGGTGGGCAGCCTGATCGCCATCATGGCGGTATTCCTGTTCCTGCCCGACTGGCAGGGGCGGCGGCTGAACAAAGCGCTGGCCAACACCCTGGCCTGCGCCAGCGTGTACCTGCGCCAGATCATGCAGCAGTACGCCTACGGTAAGCGCGATGACCTGGCGTATCGCCTGGCACGGCGCAACGCCCACAACGCCGATGCAGCGCTGTCCACCACCCTGGCCAACATGCTGATGGAGCCTGGGCACTTCCGCAAGGAAGCGGACGTGGGCTTCCGCTTCCTGGTGCTGTCCCACACGTTGCTCAGCTACCTCTCCGGGCTGGGCGCCCACCGCGACACAGCCCTGCCGGCCGAAGTGCAGGAGCAACTGATCGAAGGCGCAGGTGGCAGCCTGGCCAACAGCCTCGACGAAATCGCCAATGGCCTGTCGGCGGGGTTGCCGGTAGACATTCACAGCGATGCCGAAGAGGCCCTGGCCAATGCCCTGGAGCAGATGCCCGATGACGTGGATGAGCACCAAAGGCTGGTGCAAACCCAACTGGCGTTGATCTGCCGCCAGTTGGGGCCGTTGCGCACCCTGGCTGCACACTTGATGAAGAAAGATGCACCGGCCCTTTGACGGGGGTCATAACCCGTATCGGTGAAGCAGTTGCTCGTAACTGCCGTCCGCTTTCATCGCCGCGATCGCCCGCTCGAACCGGGCGACAATGCGCGTGTGCTCGGGGTGCTTGAGGCTGACCAGGATGTGCAAGGTGTTTTCGGCAAGCGGCGGCTCCACCAGGGTAACGGTGTCGCGCACCTGTTCGGGTTCGCGCTGCAGGTGATACCGGGCCACGTACTCGTCCTCTATCGCCAGGCTCACCCGCCCTGCCGCTAGCATGCGCACAGCTGACGAAAAGGTGCTTACAGGGACCTTGTGCAGGCGTGGATCGCTGTCGAACTCGGCCGAATAGGCGTAGTCGCGAACCACGGCGATGCTATAGGGGTACAGGTCGGCCATGCGCTGATAGCGAAAACTGCTGCCCTTGCGTTCCAGCAGTCGAATGCGGTTGGTGAGGTAGGCTTTTGAAAACAGCCCGCTTTGGGTGCGCGCGTCGTTGTACCAGGCATTGATCAGCACGTCGTAACGCCCCTCGCTCACGCCCAGCAGCGCCCGCGACCAGGGCACTTCTTCGAAGCCGCTGCTATAGCCGGCCCGGGCCAGCGCAGTGGTGACGATACTGGTTGCCAGCCCCCCACCGGGCAAGCTGGCATCGGTGAACGGCGGCCAGCGGTCCGCCACCAGACGCAGTTTGCCGTGTGCGGTGGCGGGCAGCGCCACTGTCATTGCCAACAACCCGAGCACACAAAGCAATGGCCGCATGTTCAAGTCCTTTCGCCGTGGAGGGGCACACTGCGGCTGAGCTTACACAAAGCGCCTGGCGAGGGCAGCGGCCAATAGTGTCATTTAGCCTCTATTCTGGCCGACGCCTGGATTTTTCATGTGCCAAGTGCTGTGCGGCGCATGCCGTTCAGGGGTAACCCAGCACCTCGCGCAACTGCTGTAAATGGCGGCCAATCCACTGCCGGTCAATCGCTCCCCAGTCCTGTATACGGTAGTGCCCGGCATGGTTACGCGCCCCTGCCTGCTGTTCAAAAACGCAGGCGATGTCCAGGTCGGCCAGTGCGGCAATGGTGTCCTGGGCGGTGCGCCGCGGCATGCCGGTCGCCTCCATCAGGGCGGGCACGCTGGTCGCGGTCTGGCTGTCGATCAGCCAGGCCACGTACAGGCGGCGGTAGAAGCTGCTCTTGGTCTTGCTCACTTCCATGCTGCGTGGTCCTTAACAGTTGCCTGGCAGTTCCCGGTACGTCAGGTAGATGCGCAGGTCGAGTTCCAGTTGGTGGTAGTCCGGCTCCATGTGCTGGCACAGCTGGTAGAAGGCCTTGTTATGGTCGCGCTCGCGCAGGTGCGCCAGCTCGTGCACCACGATCATGCGCAGAAACTGCGGCGCGGCTTCCTTGAACAGCGACGCGATGCGGATTTCCTTCTTGGCCTTGAGCTTGCCCCCCTGCACCCGCGACACCGCAGTGTTAAGGCCCAGCGCCCGGTGGGTGAGGTCCAGGCGGTTGTCGAACAGCACCTTGTCCAGGGGTGGGGCGGTGCGCAGGTAGCGTTGGCGCAACTCCTGGGCATAGCCGTACAACGCCTTGTCATTTTGCACATCGTGGCGGTCGGGGTAGCGCCGCTGCAGGTACTCGCCCAGGCGGTCAGTATCGATCATCTGCCGCACCTGCTGCTGCAGGTGCGGGGGGTAAGCTTGCAAGTAACGTAAGGCGTTCATGGCAACACAGTTGGCGAAACGAATGGCGATTCTAGCCAATCACATCGCTGGCCAGGGGAAAATCGCCGGGAAGCTGCCGGCGTCGGTGGCGGTCATCGGGTGCGCCACCAGAAAACCCTGCACATAGGCGCAGCCACTGGCCTTCAACCAATCAGCCTGGGCCTGGGTTTCCACGCCTTCGGCGATCACCGTTATGCCGTAGTCGGCGCACAGGCCCAGCACACTGCGCGCCAGCGACGCATCCACCGCCGAATCCGGCAGGCGCGCCACCAGGTGCCGATCGAGCTTGAGGGTATCGATGGGCAAGTCACGCAGCATGCGCAGCGAGCAGTCGCCTGCGCCAAAGTCATCCAGGGCCACCCGCACACCCAGCGTGCGCAGCCGGTCGATCTGTTTAACAGCAGCGTCAATGTTGTACATCAGGGACGTTTCTGCCACTTCCACTTCCAAGTGTGCCGGTTGCAGCTGGTAACGCTGGATCACCCGCTCCAGCTCGTCCACCAACCCAGGCGCGGCAAACTGAGCGCGGCTCAGGCTGATGCCAAGTACCAGCTCCTCGGGAAAATGCGCGTACCAGGCCTTGCGCTGGGCCGCGCTCTGCCCGTAGATCCAGCTGGCCAGCCGATTGATCAGACGGGCTTCTTCCAGCAGGGGTATGAACAGGCCCGGGGGTACGTCACCGACACTGGGGTGCTGCCAGCGCAACAAGGCTTCGAAGCCACGCAGGCGGCCGTCGGCGAACGCCACTTGCGGCTGGTAGACCAGGGTGAAGTCCTGCTGCTCGATGGCCGAGCGCACGCCGTCCTCCAGCATCAGCCGCGACCGCGCCCGCCCATTGAGTTCCTCATCGTAGAAGCGGTATTGCTGGCGCCCCTGCTGCTTGGCCGCGTACATGGCCGCATCGCCTGCACGCAGCAGGCCTTCTACATTCGCTCCGCAGTCCGGGTACGTGGCGATGCCGATACTGACCCCAAGGCAAACATCCAGCCCATCCACCTGATGGCTGATGGAAATGCGTTCGAGCAAACGTTCAGCATAGCGCCCAGCCTGCTCCGGGTAGGGCAGGCCGTCGAACAAGGCAGTGAACTCGTCTCCACCCATGCGCGCCAGCAGCGCCTCATTGCCCAGGCAGTCCTTGAGCTGGTCGGCCACCCAGCGCAGCACGCGGTCACCGGCATCGTGGCCGAGCGAGTCGTTGATGCGCTTGAAGCCGTCCAGGTCCATGTACATCAGTGCCTTGGCCCGGTCCGAACGTTCGTTGCGCAGCAGCGCGCTTTCGGCAGCCTGGTAGAACCCGCGCCGGTTCAGCAGCCCGGTGAGCGGGTCGGTGATGGCCTGGTACTCAAGTTGCTGGTGCAGGTTGTGCACCGCCGACATGTCCAGCACGGTCACCACCATGGCCTGCTGGTCAGCTGGCAGTGGCGCGCACGACAAGGCGACCGGCAGCAGCTCACCGCCCAACCGGCGCAGCTGGGCATCGTGCACGCGGAAGATGCGCCGGGCCAGGTAGGCCTGGTAGAACTCCGACTCCTGCCACAACGTGGCGCTGGCCAGTTGCACCAGCCCCAACAGGTAGGCCCCCTGCAGTTGCTGCACCGGCGCCGAGAGCAGGCGGCAGATGGCGGGGTTGGCAAAGCGGATGATGCCTTGCTCGTCCACCACCAGAATGCCTTCGGCAGCGTTATCCAGAATGGACGCATTGAATGCCCGCGCCGCCTCCAGCTCACGGGTCAGCCCCTGCAACATACGCCGGTTGCGTTGCTGGTCGAGCAGGGCCTGCACCTTGGGTTTGAGGATCTTGGGGTCGAACGGCTTGAACATGTAGTCCACAGCGCCGCTGGCGTACCCCTTCAGCACCGCCTCCTCGGACTGCTCATTGGCGGTGAGGAATATGATCGGGGTGAAGCGCGTGCGATGGTTGCTGCGCATGAGGCGTGCGACTTCAAAGCCGTCCATCTCCGGCATGTGTACATCCAGCAAAACCAGGTCTACGTCGTTTGCCAACAGTGCATTCAAGGCCTCCAGCCCGGAAGCGGCGGTCAGCACTTGCCAATCGTGACGGGCCAGCAGGGCCCGCATACTGATGAGGTTCTCGGGGTAATCATCGACGACCAGAAGAACCGAGCTGCCATCCTGTGACAGGTGTTGGAGTTGAGCGCCATCCATGCTGCTTCTCTATTTTGTGACCGACTTCAAAAATACTGCCTGATCCAGTTGTACTCCAGACGCACGCCGATAGCACGCACTGCAATCAGAAAGCTATCACCCGTTGAGATCAAGGTAGACGAACGGCAGTCATCTCGCCGACATAATCGGCGCCCTAAAGCGCGGCATGCCTTTTCTGAGGGCAAAAAAAACCCGCATCGCTGCGGGTTTTTCAATCGTCAATGGCTTAGTTGACCTTGGCCACCAGTTCACCTTTGGCGTAGCGCTGGAACATGCCTTCCAGGGAGATCGGCTTGATCTTGGAGGCATGGCCGGCAGTGCCGAAGGCTTCGTAACGGGCGATGCACACGTCGCGCATGGCCTTCACGGTTTCGGCAAAGAACTTGCGAGGGTCGAATTCGCTTGGGTTGACCGCCATGTGGCGACGAATCGCACCGGTGGATGCCAAACGCAGGTCGGTGTCGATGTTCACCTTGCGCACACCGTACTTGATGCCTTCGACGATCTCTTCGACCGGCACGCCGTAGGTTTCCTTGATGTCGCCGCCGTACTGGTTGATGATCGCCAGCCACTCCTGCGGTACCGAGGAAGAACCGTGCATCACCAGGTGGGTATTGGGGATGCGCTTGTGGATTTCCTTGATGCGGTCGATGGCCAGCACGTCACCGGTGGGCGGCTTGGTGAACTTGTAGGCGCCGTGGCTGGTGCCGATGGCGATGGCCAGGGCGTCTACCTGGGTTTTCTTGACGAAGTCGGCCGCTTCTTCCGGGTCGGTCAGCATCTGGCTGTGATCCAGCACGCCTTCGGCACCGATGCCGTCTTCTTCACCGGCCATGCCGGTTTCCAGCGAGCCCAGGCAGCCCAGTTCGCCTTCAACCGATACGCCGCAGGCGTGGGCCATGGCAACGGTCTGCTGGGTGACGCGAACGTTGTACTCGTAGTCAGTCGGGGTTTTACCGTCTTCGCCCAGCGAGCCGTCCATCATCACCGAGCTGAAGCCCAGCTGGATGGAGCGTTGGCATACGTCGGGGCTGGTGCCGTGGTCTTGGTGCATGCACACCGGGATGTGCGGGAATTCTTCGATGGCCGCCAGGATCAGGTGGCGCAGGAAAGGCGCACCGGCGTACTTGCGAGCACCGGCGGAGGCCTGCACGATCACCGGGGAGTCGGTTTTATCGGCCGCTTCCATGATGGCGCGCATCTGCTCGAGGTTGTTGACGTTGAAAGCCGGTACGCCGTAACCGAACTCGGCGGCGTGGTCCAGCATCTGGCGCATGCTAATGAGTGCCATTGTGTATCTCTCTCCCGACAAGCGTCGTTGTTTCGTGCAAGCCTGCCGCAGGGGCGGTTGCTGTTCAAGTTGTGTGGGCCACCTTGCGGCCCGGCCAGTCACGGTGCCTTGCAGCCCCGCCCAATCAGATCGTTGGTCGCCACCCAGTACACCAGGCCCTCATCACCCTTGGTGTGGAAGGCCAGCATGCCGTCACTGTACAGCGCACCCGAGGCACCCGGCTCGGCCTTCAGGCGGTAGACCTGGTCACCGCCGCCCAGACGGACATCAACCTGGTCCTGCTGCGGGTCGGCGAAGCGCCACAGCACTTCGGTTTGTGTATCGCAGACCCAGCGGGTCCAGTTGTCTGCCGGGGCAGGTTGCGCTGGCTTGAGCAGCGAGCAACCTGCCAGGGTTGCCAGGGCCGTTACGGCCAGAAACGCTTTCATTCTGTTTCCTCGGTTTGGGCTACCTTGCACCCCGTCAGCGCGCTTCGTTGCGTTGACAAGCCGGCTGCCACATAAAGCGCGTAAGCGGGCGGGCCCACTCACAAGACCACAAAGCTGCCTTCAGGTTGCCAGGCACCCGATCAAGGGCAGCCTGGCGCCTTGCGCTGGTGTTCCTCGTCGTACTTTTCCAAACCGTCGGGGCCCACGCGCTTGCTGATCACCGGCACCGTCTCGGCTTGCCACTCGGACTGGTAGCAGCCGCCTTTGGGCGGCTGCGCCGGGTCGTCCTGCGACGCCGGGCTGCCAGAGCAGGCGCTCAGCAGGCCGGCCAACAGCATGACAGGCAATTGCTTGACCATGAGGCCACTCCCTTTGCCAGACGACGAGATCATCAGGCCTTGGCCCGCTCTTCCAGAATCGCCACGGCTGGTAGCACCTTGCCCTCGACAAACTCGAGGAACGCGCCGCCACCGGTAGAAATGTAGGAGATATCCTGGCTGACACCATACTTGCCGATGGCTGCCAGGGTATCACCGCCACCGGCAATGGAGAACGCAGCGCTGTCGGCGATGGCCTTGGCCAGCACCTGGGTGCCGTTGCCGAACTGGTCGAATTCGAACACACCAACCGGGCCGTTCCACAACACGGTTTTCGACGACTTCAGCAGTTCGGCGAACTGGGCAGCCGTCTGCGGGCCGATGTCCAGGATCATGTCGTCGGCGGCAACGTCGGCAATGGCCTTGACGGTGGCTTCGGCGCTTTCAGCGAATTCCTTGGCGACCACCACGTCAACTGGCAGCGGCACGCTTACCTTCGCTGCGATGGCCTTGGCGGTTTCGACCAGGTCCGGCTCGTACAGCGACTTGCCCACCGGGTGCCCGGCAGCGGCCAGGAAGGTGTTGGCAATGCCGCCACCCACGATCAGCTGGTCGCATACGGTGCTCAGGCTGTTCAGCACGTCCAGCTTGGTGGACACCTTGGAGCCGGCGACAATGGCCGCCATCGGCTTGGCCGGGGCCTTCAGTGCCTTGCCCAGGGCATCCAGCTCTGCCGCCAGCAGCGGGCCGGCGGCGGCAACCTGGGCAAACTTGGCAACGCCATGGGTCGACCCTTCGGCACGGTGAGCGGTGCCAAACGCGTCCATGACGAAGACATCGCACAGGGCCGCGTACTGCTGCGCCAGCTCGTCGGCGTTCTTTTTCTCGCCTTTGTTGAAGCGCACGTTCTCGAACAGCACCAGGTCACCGGCATCGACCTGCACACCGTTCAGGTACTCGGCAACCAGCGGCACATCGCGGCCAAGGGCCTTGCTCAGGTAGTCGGCAACCGGCTTGAGGCTGTTCTCGGCAGAGAACTCGCCCTCGGTGGGGCGCCCCAGGTGGGAGCAGACCATGACCGCTGCGCCCTTCTCCAGGGCCAGCTTGATGGTCGGCAGTGCGGCCTGGATACGCGCGTCGCTGGTTACCACACCGTCCTTCACAGGCACGTTGAGGTCTTCGCGAATCAGTACGCGCTTACCTTTCAGGTCGAGGTCGGTCATCTTCAACACGGTCATGAATGCAGTCCTTCAGGGCTGTTTGTTGCGGGTTGGGTGAACGACGTGCAGGAAGTGGTCGGCAACGTCGAGCATACGGTTTGCAAACCCCCATTCGTTGTCGAACCAGGCCAGCAGGTTGACCAGCCGGGGGCCGGAAACGCGGGTCTGGCTGGCATCGACAATGGCCGAATGCGGGTCATGGTTGAAATCACAACTGGCGTGCGGCAGCTCGGTATAGGCCAGCAGGCCCTTGAGCGGGCCTTCCAGCGCGGCCTCGCGCAGCACCCTGTTGACCTCGGCCGCCGTGGTGTCGCGGGCGGTGTGCAGGGTGATGTCCAGGCACGACACGTTGACCGTGGGCACGCGTACCGCTTTGGCCTGGATTCGCCCGGCAAGTTCCGGTAGCAGGCGTTCGATACCGCGCGCCAAACCGGTGGACACCGGGATCACCGACTGGAAGGCCGAGCGCGTGCGGCGCAAGTCTTCGTGGTGGTAGGCGTCGATCACAGGCTGGTCGTTCATGGCCGAGTGAATGGTGGTGATCTGCACGTACTCGATGCCAAACGCCTGGTCCAGTACCCGCAACAGCGGCACGCCACAGTTGGTGGTGCAGGAGGCATTGGACACCAGGCGTTCGCTGCCTGTCAGGCACGCCTGGTTGATGCCGTACACCACCGTGGCATCCACATCGGCCTCGCTGGCCATGGGCTGCGAGAACAACACCCGCGGCGCGCCGGCATCCAGAAAGCGCTGGCCGTCGGCCCGGGTGTGATAGGCGCCGGAGCATTCCAGCACCAGGTCGATGCCAAGGGCCGCCCAGTCGATGCCCTCCGGCGTGGCGCTGCGCATCACCTTCACGCAGTCGCCATTGATGTGCAGGCAATCGCCATCGACCCTGACCTCGCCGGGGAACCGGCCATGGGTGGAGTCGAAGCGAGTGAGGTATTCGAGGCTGGCCTGATCGGCCAGGTCGTTGAGCGCAACGATGTCGAAACCGGCCCGCGCCCCACGCTCGAACAGCGCGCGCAGAACACAACGGCCGATACGGCCGTAACCGTTGAGTGCAACTTTGTAGGGACGCAGGTGGGGCATTCGGGGCTCACGAGACAATGTTGTTTTCGTCAGCCTGCGGGCATTGCGGTGTGGCATTCGCAGGCAAGCCCGCCCCCACTGGATGCACATGCAACCCAGTGAGGGCGGGCTTGCCCGCCAATGCAGGCGACACCGCCCGCAGACCGTTACATCAGTCTTCCAGCAGTTCTTCGGCAGTACCCAGGATGTTTTCCACGGTGAAGCCGAATTCTTCGAACAGTGCCGACGCCGGGGCCGACTCACCATAGGTGGTCATGCCGATGACGCGGCCTTCCAGGCCCACGTACTTGTACCAGAAGTCCGCGTGGGCAGCCTCGATGGCAATGCGCGCACCCACTTCAAGCGGCAGCACGGACTGTTTGTAGGCGGCATCCTGGGCGTCGAATACGCTGGTGCATGGCATGGATACCACGCGCGCCTTGCGGCCCTGCTCGGTCAGCTTGGCATGCGCCTGAACAGCCAGGCCCACTTCGGAACCGGTGGCGATCAGGATCACTTCCGGCTCGCCGGCGCAGTCCTTGAGCACGTAGCCACCACGGCTGATGTTAGCGATCTGCTGGGCGTCGCGCTCCTGGTGCTGCAGGTTCTGGCGCGAGAAGATCAGCGCCGATGGGCCGTCCTTGCGTTCCAGGGCGTTTTTCCAGCTGACTGCCGATTCCACGGCATCGGCGGGGCGCCAGGTGTCCAGGTTCGGGGTAGTGCGCAGGCTGGTGAGCTGCTCGATCGGCTGGTGGGTCGGGCCATCTTCGCCCAGGCCGATGGAGTCGTGGGTGTACACGTGGATAACACGCTGCTTCATCAGTGCGGACATGCGCACGGCGTTGCGGGCGTATTCCATGAACATCAGGAAGGTGGCGCCGTAAGGCACCAGGCCGCCGTGCAGGGCCACGCCGTTCATGATGGCAGTCATGCCGAACTCGCGTACGCCGTAGAACACGTAGTTGCCGCTGGCATCGGCCGCTTCCACACCTTTGCAACCCTTCCACAGGGTCAGGTTGGAGCCGGCCAGGTCAGCCGAGCCACCGAGGAATTCCGGCAGCAGCGGGCCGAAGGCATTCAGTGCATTCTGGCTGGCCTTGCGGCTGGCGATGGTTTCACCCTTGGCCGCCACTTCGTTGACGTAGGCCTGGGCCTTCTCGCTGAAGTCGGCTGGCAGTTCGCCGGCGCTACGGCGCTTGAATTCGGCTGCCAGCTCCGGGTAGGCCTTGGCGTAGGCGTCGAAGCGCTGGTCCCACTCGGCTTCCACCTTGGCACCATTGGCCTTGGCGTCCCATTCGGCATAAATGTCGGCCGGGATTTCGAACGGGCCGTGGTTCCAGTTCAGGGCCTGGCGGGTCAGGGCGATTTCGTCGTTGCCCAGCGGCGCACCGTGGGATTCTTCCTTGCCCTGCTTGTTCGGCGAACCGAAGCCGATGGTGGTCTTGCAGCAGATGAGGGTCGGGCGGTCGCTTTTGCGCGCCGTCTCGATGGCCATCTTGATTTCTTCGGCATCGTGGCCGTTGACGTTGCGGATCACCTGCCAGTTGTAGGCTTCGAAACGGGCCGGGGTGTTGTCGGTGAACCAGCCGTGCACTTCGCCGTCGATGGAAATGCCGTTGTCATCATAGAAGGCGATGAGCTTGTTCAGGCCCAGGGTGCCGGCAAGCGACGCCACTTCGTGGGAGATGCCTTCCATCATGCAGCCGTCGCCCATGAACACATAGGTGTTGTGGTCAACGATGGTGTGGCCGTCACGGTTGAACTGCGCGGCCATGACTTTTTCAGCCAGGGCGAAGCCTACGGCGTTGGCAATACCCTGGCCCAGTGGGCCGGTGGTGGTTTCAACGCCTGGGGTGTAGCCGTATTCCGGGTGACCCGGGGTGCGGCTGTGCAGTTGACGGAAACCCTTGAGGTCGTCGATCGACAGGTCGTAGCCGGTCAGGTGCAGCAGCGAATAGACAAGCATCGAGCCATGGCCGTTGGACAGCACGAAGCGGTCACGGTCGGCGAACTTGGGGTTGCTCGGGTTGTGCTTGAGGTAGTCGCGCCAAAGTACTTCGGCGATATCCGCCATGCCCATGGGGGCACCTGGGTGGCCGCTGTTGGCCTTTTGCACGGCATCCATGCTGAGGGCACGAATGGCGTTGGCACGTTCACGACGGCTGGGCATCGCTGATCTCCTGGGGGCTTGAATAGGGAGTGACACAAGAAAGGCAGCCATTTTCGCCCACTGTGGGGGCTTGGGGCAAACTTTAAAGCTGCAAGCGGCACGCTTTGAGCTTCAAGCGGCAAGCTTTAAGCTGCAAGCGATGAAGCAGAGCCCGATTCAGCCCGCTCTCAAGCTTGCAGCTTGCAGCTTGCAGCTTGAAGCTTGCCGCTTGCAGCTCACCCCCAATATCAAAACTTTTTGATATTGGCCTTGCTAGGGCAGCGCTGCCTGTCTAGACTGCCGCACCATGAATGTCCCCGCGCACGCCATCCCGGAACAACGCGAAACACTGGCCGCCCTGTGCAAGGCCAGTGGCGATGAGCTGCGCCTGAATGTGCTGCGGGCACTGGCCAACGACTCCTTCGGCGTGCTGGAACTTGCGCAGATCTTCGGCATAGGCCAGTCGGGCATGAGCCACCACCTCAAGGTGCTGGCCCAGGCCGACCTGGTGGCCACCCGTCGCGAAGGCAATGCCATCTTTTATCGCCGCGCCCTGCCCGACAGCCTGCGCCTGGGCGGGCGCCTGCATGCGGCGTTGCTCGACGAGGTCGATGACCTGGCCCTGCCCGCCGATGTTCAGGCGCGTATTGCCCAGGTGCAGCAGCGCCGCGCCGCCACCAGCCAGGACTTTTTCCTGCGCGTGGAAGAAAAATTCCGTGCCCAGCAAGACCTGATCGCAGGGCTGCCGCAATACCGCGAGAGCCTCCTGGCGCTGCTCGACAAGCTGCACTTCCAACCCGGTGCCAGCGCCCTGGAAGTCGGCCCCGGCGATGGCGGGTTTCTCCCCGACCTGGCACGGCGCTTCGCCCAGGTCACGGCACTGGACAACAGCCCGACCATGCTCGAACTGGCGCGCCAGGTGTGCCAGCGCGAAGGGCTGGGTAACGTAAACCTGCAGTTGGCCGATGCACTGTGTGCAACGGATGTGGCCGCCGACTGCGTTGTGCTGAACATGGTGCTGCACCACTTCAGCGACCCGGCCCTGGCGTTGCGCCAGCTGGCCAAGCGGGTGAAGGCAGGCGGCAGCCTGCTGGTCACCGAGCTGTGCAGCCATGACCAGGGGTGGGCGCGCGAAGCCTGCGGCGACCTGTGGCTTGGCTTCGAACAGGACGACCTGGCCCGCTGGGCCCATGCGGCCGGGCTGGCCCACGCAGACAGCCTGTACGTAGGCCTGCGCAATGGTTTCCAGATCCAGGTTCGTCATTTCCAGCGGACGGCTGGCGACATACACCATCGGTAAATTTCAGGAACCCTCGAGATGAGCGAATACTCCCTTTTCACCTCCGAGTCCGTGTCCGAAGGGCATCCGGACAAGATCGCCGACCAGATTTCGGACGCCGTTCTGGACGCGATCATCGCCCAGGACAAATACGCCCGCGTAGCCTGTGAAACGCTGGTAAAAACCGGCGTGGCGATCATCGCCGGCGAAGTGACCACCTCGGCCTGGGTCGACCTCGAGGACCTGGTGCGCAAGGTCATCATCGACATCGGCTACAACAGCTCCGACGTGGGCTTCGACGGTGCCACCTGCGCGGTGATGAACATCATCGGCAAGCAGTCGGTGGACATCGCCCAGGGCGTGGACCGCTCCAAGCCTGAAGACCAGGGTGCTGGCGACCAGGGCCTGATGTTCGGCTATGCCAGCAATGAAACCGAGGTGCTGATGCCGGCGCCTATCTGCTTCTCGCACCGTCTGGTAGAGCGCCAGGCCGAAGCGCGCAAGTCTGGCCTGCTGCCGTGGCTGCGCCCGGACGCCAAGTCCCAGGTCACCTGCCGCTACGAAAACGGAAAGGTGGTGGGCATCGACGCCGTGGTGCTGTCGACCCAGCACAACCCTGAGGTGTCGCAGAAAGACCTGCAGGAAGCGGTGATGGAGCTGATCGTCAAGCACACCCTGCCGGCCGAACTGCTGCACAAGGGTACCCAATACCACATCAACCCCACCGGCAACTTCATCATCGGTGGCCCGGTGGGTGACTGCGGCCTGACCGGGCGCAAGATCATCGTCGACTCCTATGGCGGCATGGCCCGCCACGGTGGTGGCGCGTTCTCCGGCAAGGACCCATCCAAGGTCGACCGTTCCGCCGCCTACGCCGGCCGCTACGTGGCCAAGAACATCGTGGCGGCCGGGCTGGCCGAGCGCTGCGAGATTCAGGTGTCCTACGCCATCGGCGTGGCGCAACCGACGTCGATCTCGATCAATACCTTCGGTACCGGCAAGGTATCGGACGACAAGATCATCCAGCTGGTGCGCGAGTGCTTCGACCTGCGCCCGTACGCCATCACCACCATGCTCGACCTGCTGCACCCCATGTACCAGGAAACCGCTGCCTACGGCCACTTCGGCCGCACCCCACAGCAGAAGACTGTCGGCGACGACACCTTCACCACCTTCACCTGGGAACGCACCGACCGCGCCCAGTCGCTGCGTGACGCTGCCGGCCTGTAACCGATCGTTGGCGAACATCAGGGCCCCTGTCGAGCGATCGGCAGGGGCTTTTTCGCGCTGGGCCTGGCTGTAGGTATTCGGCGCCTGGGGGACCGAGCGCCGCCCGCACGGCGCATCGCGAGCTGCGCTCGCTCCTACATTTGTTTCCGGCCAGTAACACATACGGCAGGCGCGCGCGACCGCCTGGTGGGTGCGCACGGTACCGCGACATGCGCCAAGGCGTCCGCGCGCCAATGACACAGGCCTAATTGGCCCGAAACAAACGTAGGAGCGAGCGCAGCTCGCGATGCGCCGCGCGGGCGGCGCTCGATTTCACAAGCGCTGCATCCCTCAAGGCGAACACGCTGCGCCCCCAACCGAATTCTTCGTCAAAGCCCCGCGCTCCACCACCAAGCAATGAATTCTTACCAATTTCCCCGTCGGAAAAACCCGATAGTTGCAGTGAAATTTCCGGTTAGGGTTTCTTAATCCGCAAAACCAAGGCAGGATTTCCGTCTTACTTTTTCGCTACTACGCCCCGTCCTGGAGGCTTTTCATGAAACGCGCTTCAACTTTCATCCTGCTCGCCACCCTTGGCCTGGCCGCCAGCAACCTGCAGGCAGCCCAGCCCGATGCAGGCCTGACCGGTTGCGCCGCCAAGCGCAGCGCCATCGAGAACCAGTTGAAGATCGCCCGCGACCAAGGCAACAGCGGCCAGGTTGCCGGGCTGGAAGAAGCCCTGCGCGGCGTTGCCAACTGCACCGACGCCAGCCTGCGAAAAGAGCGTGAGCAAAAGGTGCTCGATGCGCGCCACGAAGTGGCCCAGCGGGAAAAAGACCTGAAAAAGGCCGAGAAAAAGGGCGACGCAGAAAAGATCAACAAGCGTAAAGACAAGTTGGCCGAGTCGCGCAAAGAACTGCAGGAAGCGGTAGACGACCTGGACCGCTGACAGCGGGCGACGCCAGCATGCGCCGCCCGCCCAGGCCCCTGAGCAGGCGCGGGCAATCAGTGGTTACGAAACTCGGTATGACAGGCCTTGCACGCCGCCTCCACCTTGTCCATCGGCGCTTTGAGCGGCGCTGCTTCCAGGGGCTGGGCGCGGGTAACGGCCACCAGTTCGCCAGTGGCGTGTTCCAACTGCCTGGCCAGGTCATGGAAACGTGCCTGGCGCTCCCATACCTCGGCCCGGGCGCTGCTGTCGGCGGCATCGTCGCGCACCTGCGGAAAGTGCTGCCACGGCTTGTGGGCCAGTTCATCCAGCTGCACCGCGCCGGCAGCGAACTTTTCGCTGTTGAACGGCAAGCGCCCCCGCAGCATGCCGCCCAGGTCTTCGCTGGTTTTCATCATGTCCTTGAAAATCACCTTGCGCTGGCCCAAAGGCGAGTTCGGGTCAACCCGATCGCAACCGCCCATGGCCAGGGTTACCAGCACTACTACCGTCAATCGCTTGTACATCACGCTCACTTCGGCCTCGGCAAATGGGCGTGCAGTATCGCGTTGCCAGGCACAAACACCAATAGCCACATGAAAAACAGGGCGAATATTCATGTTCGCCCTCTCTAGGAATGCAACCCATGACACATGCCCTGCGCCACCTGGCCTGGACGCTCCCGGTACTGGCCCTGCTGGCCGGTTGCAATGGCGGCGACAACGCAAAACCCGAACCCCACGCCATCGCCACCTACGCCCCAGCCACTTGGCAAGACCTGCCTGCCGTCAGCGATGAAGACTTGCTGGCGGGCTTTTATGCCTGGCGCAGCGGCTGTGAAAAACTCAGGCGTGACCCGGTGTGGGCAGCCACCTGCGAAGCCGCCGGCAGCGACAGCGCAAGCGCTGCCCAGGTGCGTACATTCCTTGAACAGAACCTGCAGGTGTATGGCCTGCGCTCTGCCGAAAACAGCGCCAACGGCCTGATCACCGGCTACTACGAGCCAGTCTACCCCGGTAGCCTGAGCCCGTCGGCCACCAACCATGTGGCTGTGTATGGGCCGCCGGACGACATGATCGTGGTGGACCTGGCCAGCATCTACCCCGAGCTCAAGGGCAAGCGCCTGCGCGGGCGCCTGGACGGCCGGGTACTCAAGCCCTACGACACCGCCGAGGTGATCAACCGGGACGGCGTGAAAGCACCGGTACTGGCCTGGCTCACCGACCCGATGGACCTGCAGTTCCTGCAGATACAGGGTTCCGGCAGGGTGCAACTGGAGGATGGCCGCCAGCTGCGCCTGGGCTATGCCGACCAGAACGGCCACCCCTACCGCCCCATTGGCCGCTGGCTGGTGGAACAGGGCCAGTTGAAAAAGGAAGACGTGAGCATGGGCGCCATCCATGCCTGGGCCCAGGCCAACCCGCAGCGTGTGCCTGAACTGCTGGCCAGCAACCCCAGCTACGTGTTTTTCAGCACCCGCCCGGACAGCAATGAAGGCCCGCGCGGCTCGCTGAACGTGCCGTTGACTGCAGGGTACAGCGTGGCCATCGACCGCAAGGTGATCCCCCTGGGCAGCCTGCTGTGGCTATCCACCACACGCCCTGACGGCAGCCCCGTGGTACGGCCGGTGGGCGCCCAGGATACCGGCGGGGCCATCACCGGCGAAGTACGCGCAGACCTGTTCTGGGGGACCGGGCCAGCGGCAGGCGAGCTGGCTGGCAACATGAAGCAGCAAGGGCAGATCTGGATGCTGTGGCCCAAAGGCATGCCGTTGCCAGAAGTACCCAAGGTGCCGTGACACCCAGCGCGCCTGGCGTCAGGCAGAGACCACGAAAAACGCCACGATGATCGCCAGGCCCGCGAACCACACCAGCGAACGTAATATTGCCCAGTCGGCCAGGTAGCAGATGATGTAGAGCAAGCGGCTGGTGATGTACATCACCCCCAGCACGTCCTGGGTGACCTGCTCGGCATTGCCGACGATGTCAGCCACCAGCACCGCGGCGGCGAACGCCGGAAACGCCTCGTAGCCGTTCTGCTGCGCGGCGTGCGCGCGGCGCGGCAGGCCGGACAGGGTGTCAAGGAAGGCACGCGGGTCATGGTTGTGCTTCGCGCCGAAACGGCCACTGGCAAGTTTGGCGATCAGCGCGCAGAGCGGCGGCAGGATCATCGCGATCAGGATGCACCACAGGGCAACGGTCATGGACAGGGTTCCTCGTTCAGTTGTCGGTTCAGAGCTTCATCACCAGCTTGCGGGCCAGCACCCGCCCGCAAGCTAGGAGTGCCGGCCCGCTAAAAGGTTCTTCGAGGCAGCCCGTGTCCTCACGCTTGCACAGCCGATGACCATAGAGCAATGGGGCCACGGCCTGGAACGTTTTCCAGCAATCCGGTCAAACCCTGTGTCCCGAACCCCTCGCCAGGTCATCAAAGAACTGCCCGAGCCATTCGGGTAAAGACTTGGAAGCCACTTTTACAGGAATTGGGATGCTCGAATTAGTTGCCGCGTTTATCTGCCTGACCACCCTGCTTACGTACGTCAATTATCGTTTCATCGGCCTGCCCCCCGCCATCGGCGTGATGGTGACGGCGCTGCTGTTCTCACTGCTGCTGCAGGGCCTGAGCCTCATCGGCTTCCCTGGCCTGGAAGCCCGCGTCGAAGGGCTGATGAACCAGATCGACTTCAATGACCTGCTGATGCACTGGATGCTGGCGTTTCTGCTGTTTGCCGGCGCCCTGCACGTCAACCTCTCCGACCTGCGCAACTACCGCTGGCCCATCGGCCTGCTGGCCACCGTCGGCGTGCTGATCGCCACCGTGGTGATCGGCTACCTGTCACACTGGGTGTTCGCCCTGTTCGGCTGGCAGGTACCGCTGATCTACTGCCTGCTGTTCGGTGCACTGATCTCCCCCACAGACCCTATCGCCGTGCTGGGTGCGCTGCGTACCGCCAATGCACCCAAGCCGCTCAAGACCACCATCGTGGGCGAGTCGCTGTTCAACGACGGCACGGCCGTGGTGGTGTTCACCGTGCTGCTGGGCATCATTCAGCTGGGCGAAACGCCGAGCATGGGCGACACGGCGATCCTGTTCGCCCGCGAGGCCATCGGCGGCGTGCTGTTCGGCGGCCTGATCGGCTACGCCACCTACCGCATGATCAAGAGCGTCGAGCAGTACCAGGTGGAGGTGATGCTGACCCTGGCGCTGGTGATTGGCGGCTCGGCCATGTGCTACGAACTGCACGTGTCGGCACCGATCGCCATGGTCGTCGCGGGCCTGATCATCGGCAACCTGGGGCGCAACCTGGCGATGAACGACATGACCCGCCGCTACATGGACGGCTTCTGGGAACTGATCGACGACATGCTCAATGCGCTGCTGTTCGCCCTGATCGGCCTGGAGCTGCTGCTGTTGCCGTTCAACTGGATGCACCTGGCGGCTGGCAGCGTGCTGGCACTGGCGGTGCTGCTGTCGCGGTTGCTCACCGTGGCACCGGCGATCGTCCTGCTGCGCCGCTGGCGCCCGGTACCCAAGGGCACGGTGCGGGTGCTGACCTGGGGCGGCCTGCGCGGCGGGGTATCCGTGGCCCTGGCGCTGTCGCTGCCGCTGGGCGAGGAACGTGACCTGCTGCTGTCGATTACCTACATCGTGGTGTTGTCGTCGATTCTGGTGCAGGGGTTGAGCATCGGGCGCGTGGTACGCAAAGTCAGCGCGCAGCCCTGACCTGAACTGACCTGAAGAACATCGCCGGCTTGCCGGCGATGGCCAGCTATTCCACCGCAGAGTCGGGGAACTGGTCCTGCACGTACTTGATCTCGGTACGCCCGTGCGCCGCCGGCAGGCCATCTTCGCCCAGGTTCACGAACACCATGCGCTCGACCGTGAGGATGCTCTTGCGGGTGATCTTGTTGCGCACTTCGCAGCGCAGGGTGATGGAGGTACGGCCAAACTCGGTGGCGGTGATGCCCAGCTCGATGATGTCACCCTTGCGCGAGGCGCTGACGAAGTTGATCTCCGACATGTACTTGGTCACCACCCGCTGGTTACCCAGCTGGACGATGGCGTAGATCGCGGCCTCTTCGTCGATCCAGCGCAGCAGGCTGCCGCCGAACAGGGTGCCATTGGGGTTGAGGTCTTCGGGTTTAACCCACTTGCGGGTGTGAAAGTTCATCTGTACTCCTGAACACACTGGCTTACGTGCAGCCATCATGGCAGAGCGGCCGGCGCCGCTCCATTGAACATCGACTATCGTCTCGATTAATCGACAGAAAACCTTGGGGATGGTGCCGCTCGCGGCTATAATCGTCGCCGTTTCACATGGCTGCCCACAGCGGGGCCATGCCCGCCACCTGTCCGAGGGGCGCTGCAGCAGGCTAGGCCTGTCAGGCTCGGATGGGGCGTTGTCCGCTCCTGCGGACGCTCAACGCACAACGGCGCCCATTCGCACACTACGAATGGAGGCTCTTGATGAGCGCTGCAAACATGCCTGCTGGTTTCACCGACTACAAAGTCGCCGACATCTCCCTGGCCGCCTGGGGCCGTCGCGAAACCATCATCGCCGAATCGGAAATGCCTGCACTGATGGGCCTGCGCCGCAAATACCAGGCCGAACAGCCGCTCAAGGGCGCGAAGATCCTGGGCTGCATCCACATGACCATCCAGACCGCCGTGCTGATCGAAACCCTGGTCGCCCTGGGTGCCGAAGTGCGCTGGTCGTCCTGCAACATCTTCTCCACCCAGGACCAGGCCGCCGCGTCCATCGCCGCCGCCGGTATCCCTGTATTCGCCTGGAAAGGCGAAACCGAGCAGGAATACGAGTGGTGCCTGGAGCAGACCATCCTCAAGGATGGCCAGCCATGGGACGCCAACATGGTGCTCGATGACGGTGGCGACCTCACCGAACTGCTGCACAAGAAGTACCCGCAAGTGCTCGAGCACGTCCACGGCGTGACCGAAGAGACCACCACCGGCGTGCACCGCCTGCTGGACATGCTGGCCAAAGGCGAGCTGAAAGTGCCGGCCATCAACGTCAACGACTCGGTCACCAAGAGCAAGAACGACAACAAGTACGGCTGCCGTCACAGCCTGAACGATGCCATCAAGCGCGGCACCGACCACCTGCTGTCGGGCAAGCAGGCGCTGGTCATCGGCTATGGTGACGTGGGCAAGGGTTCGGCGCAGTCGCTGCGCCAGGAAGGCATGATCGTCAAGGTCACCGAAGTGGACCCGATCTGCGCCATGCAGGCCTGCATGGATGGCTTCGAGCTGGTTTCGCCGTTCATCGACGGTATCAACAACGGCACCGAAGCCAGCATCGACAAGGCCCTGCTGGGCAAGATCGACCTGATCGTCACCACCACCGGTAACGTCAACGTCTGTGATGCCAACATGCTCAAGGCCCTGAAAAAGCGTGCTGTGGTGTGCAACATCGGCCACTTCGACAACGAAATCGACACCGCTTTCATGCGCAAGAACTGGGCCTGGGAAGAGGTCAAGCCGCAGGTGCACAAGATCCACCGCACCGGCGCTGGCAACTTCGACCCGCAGAACGATGACTACCTGATCCTGCTGGCCGAAGGCCGCCTGGTGAACCTGGGCAACGCTACCGGTCACCCAAGCCGCATCATGGATGGCTCGTTCGCCAACCAGGTACTGGCACAGATCTTCCTGTTCGAGCAGAAGTACGCCGACCTCTCGGCCGAGAAAAAGGCCGAGCGCCTGACCGTTGAAGTACTGCCGAAAAAGCTGGACGAAGAAGTGGCCCTGGAAATGGTCCGTGGCTTCGGCGGCGTGGTTACCCAGCTGACCAAGCAACAGGCCGACTACATCGGCGTCACCGTCGAAGGCCCATTCAAGCCTGATGCTTACCGGTATTAAGCGGCAAGCTTGAAGCTTCAAGCGGCAAGTAAAGGCAGACCGTGCCGTTGCAGCTTGCAGCTTAAAGATTGACGAACGATGCCCAAGCCAGATCGGCCATAACCGATCTGGCTTTTACTTGCAGCTTGCCGCTTGCCGCTTTCGGCTTGGCGCTTGCTGCCTGAGGAACGAGTGATGTCACAGGAACGCCGTTACAGTTTCGAGTTCTTCCCGACCAAGACCGACGCCGGTCATGAAAAGCTGATGGGCGTTGCCCGCCAGCTGGCTACCTACAACCCGGACTTCTTCTCGTGCACTTACGGTGCCGGGGGCTCCACGCGCGACCGCACGCTCAATACCGTGCTGCAACTGGAAAACGAAGTGAAGGTGCCTGCCGCGCCGCACCTGTCGTGCGTGGGCGACACCAAGGCCGAGCTACGCGCACTGCTGGCCGAATACAAGGCGGCGGGTATCAAGCGCATCGTTGCCCTGCGCGGTGACCTGCCCTCGGGCATGGGCATGGCCAGCGGCGAACTGCGCTACGCCAGCGACCTGGTCGAGTTCATCCGCCAGGAAACCGGCGACCACTTCCACCTGGAGGTAGCCGCCTACCCCGAGATGCACCCCCAGGCGCGCAACTTCGAGGCCGATGTGGCCAACTTCGTGCACAAGGTCAAGGCCGGTGCCGACAGCGCCATCACCCAGTACTTCTTCAACGCCGACAGCTACTTCTATTTCGTCGAGCGGGCGCAGCAGCTGGGTGTGGATATCCCGGTGGTGCCCGGCATCATGCCGATCACCAACTACAGCAAGCTGGCGCGCTTCTCCGACGCCTGCGGTGCCGAGATCCCGCGCTGGATCCGCAAGCAGCTCGAAGCCTATGCCGATGACACTGCCAGCATCCAGGCGTTTGGCGAAGAGGTGATCACCCGCATGTGCGAAGAGCTGCTGCAAGGCGGCGCACCGGGCCTGCACTTCTATACCCTGAACCAGGCCGAGCCGAGCATGGCGATCTGGAACAACCTGAAGCTGCCTCGCTGACACGTTTTGTCATAGCGGCTTAAGAAAAAATTAAGGCTTTGGCCATAGGCTGAAGCCTTCTTCTTTTCCGGGTTAAACAGGTCCTGCCTGCCATGCCGTATGCCCAGCCGCCACGCTCCCAACTCGTCTACCTGGCCTTCGGCCCCGCCACCTACCATCAGGAAGCCTGCTTCAGCATCGTCAGTGCCCTTGCCTGCCTGAACGCTGCCGCTGGCGAGTGCCTGGATATCCAGGTGTACACCGACAACCTGCAGCCCTACAGCGGGCTACCCATCACCACCCACTTCATCGACGACGCCACCCGCCAAGCCTGGAATGCACCGCATGGGTACCACTTTCGCAGCAAGCATGTGGTCTTGCGCCAGGTCTTGCAGCAGCACCCACTGGCAGTACTGATCGACACTGATACGTTTTTCCGCCAGTCGCCCATGCAGTTGTTCAACCGCGTGGCTTCGGGCCGCCTGCTGTGCAATGCCATCGGCCCGCGCTACGGCGCCGACAGGCACAGCGTGCTGTACCGCAAGCTGCACGCTACCCTGGCCGAACGCGGGCTGGCTGACGACAGCATGCCCATGGTCAATTCGGGTGTCATCGGCCTGGCCCGGGGCGATGCCGGCACCCTCGACCATGCGCTCGCGTTGATGGACGAACTGCACCCCGTGGCACCAGAAGCCTACGCACTGGAAGAATTCTGCCTGGCGGTGGCCGCCTACCGCAGGCTGGCAGTGCATGAATGCACCGACGTGATCCACCACTACTGGAGCCACAAGGCGCAGTTTCGCGCCAAGATCCAGGCCTGGCTGCGCAAGCATGGCCAGGACCTGCTGAGCGATGCTGCGCTGGCGGATGTGGCGAAGGTGAATGACCAATTGCCCCGCCCGCCAGTACTGCACCGCCTAGGCTACAAGGCCCTCACCCTCACCCTGCCCAGCCATGAGCGCCAGTTCGCACGCGAGCTGCTGTACGGCTGTTACCCCTACCCCAACGAATTCGACCGGGCGTGCGCACAGGCGTGGTGGGACAAGGCACTGGAAAACCTCACTGGCCGGTGCGGCCACGTGGCGCCCGAGCATGTGCGCCAATGCCTGCGCCACCCGGGGCTGCGCCTGTCGCTGGGCGAGCGGCGCAAGGATGTCGAGGCCCACCTGATGAGGGCGCGCTAGAGCGCGCCGGGGGCTTGCCATCGGGTACTGGCCTTGGCCTGGCCGAGCGCGTAATCTCCGGCCATGCGCCATTACGCCTGCCTGTTCTGGACCCTGCTGCTTACCTGCCTCAGCCCTCTGGCGCTGGGCGAGCGGCTGCGTCTGGTAAGTGATGACTGGGCACCCTACGTGTATGAACAAGATGGCCAACCACGCGGCATCGACGTCGAAGTTACCACCCAGGTGTTCGCGCGTCTGGGGGTACAGGTTGAATGGCAGTTCATGCCCTGGAAACGCTGCCTGGCGATGGTCGAACAGGGCCAGGCCGATGGTGTCATGGATATTTTCCAGTCAGACGCGCGTCACCCCTACCTGCTGTTCCCGGCAGAACCCATGTCGGTGGTGGAATTCGTGCTGTTCCAGGCGACCAAACGCCCGCACTCGGTCGACAACCTCAATGACCTCGGCAACCTGCGTATCGGTACCTCACCTGGCTATGACTACGGTGCCGCGTTCAACCAGGCGTCGGCCTTTCAACGCGAGGCCGCACCCACCCATGAGGCCAACTTCGGCAAGCTGGTGCTGGGGCGCATCGACCTGGCGATCACCGACCGCAAGGTGGGCCAGTACCTGATCCAGCACATGGACCTGCAACAGCAGGTCGAACCGCTGCCCCTGGTGATCAGCCGCAAGGCGCAGTACCTGGGCCTCGTGCGCAAGCCCGGCCGCGAGGCCCTGGCCCAGGCTTTTACCGAGGAGTTGCGGCGTTTCAAGCAGGAGCCCGCCTATGCGGCCATCATCGAGCGTTACATAAACGACCCCAAAAACATTCTTGACGCCGTTGAGCAGCAGGAAAGCAGCACAGCGCGCTAGCTCTGTTATACTCGGGCCTTCCCGCCCGGCTCACGCCCGGACGCTCGGCCTCGCAACAGGCATCCCGATCGGCATAGACGCACCCTGGCGTCAGCCTTCCGTTTCCCGGATGTGCAGTGAAAGCCCAGCTGGACCGGACGCGATCGCATCCTACAGATGCCCGTCGCGCCAGGCAGAACATCCCTACGGGCCCAGCCCACACGAGAACAGGATTGCCCATGTCCTTTGCTTCCCTCGGTCTCTCCGAGGCTCTTGTCCGCGCTATCGAAGCTGCGGGCTATACCCAGCCGACCCCCGTGCAACAGCGGGCCATTCCCGCCGTGTTGCAAGGCCGCGACCTGATGGTTGCCGCACAGACAGGTACGGGTAAAACCGGCGGTTTCGCCCTGCCGATCCTCGAGCGCCTGTTCCCTGCCGGCCACCCCGACAAGTCGCAGCGCCACGGCCCGCGTCAGCCCCGCGTACTGGTACTTACCCCAACCCGCGAGCTGGCAGCCCAGGTGCACGACAGCTTCAAGGTGTATGCCCGTGACCTGCCACTGGTCAGCGCCTGCATCTTCGGCGGTGTCGGCATGAACCCGCAGGTGCAGGCCATCGCCAAGGGTGTCGACGTACTGGTCGCCTGCCCAGGCCGCCTGCTCGACCTGGCAGGCCAAGGCAAGGTCGACCTGGCCCACGTTGAAATCCTGGTTCTCGATGAAGCCGACCGCATGCTCGACATGGGCTTCATCCATGACGTGAAGAAAGTGCTGGCACGCCTGCCGTCCAAGCGCCAGAACCTGCTGTTCTCGGCTACGTTCTCCAAAGACATCACCGACCTGGCCGACAAGCTCCTGCACAACCCGGAGCGTATCGAGGTCACCCCGCCCAACACCACCGTCGAGCGTATCGAGCAGCGCGTCTACCGCCTGCCCGCCAGCCACAAGCGGGCCCTGCTGGCGCACCTGATCACCCTCGGCGCGTGGGAGCAGGTTCTGGTGTTCACCCGCACCAAGCACGGCGCCAACCGCCTGGCCGAGTACCTGGAAAAGCACGGCCTCACCGCCGCGGCCATCCACGGCAACAAGAGCCAGAACGCCCGCACCAAGGCATTGGCTGACTTCAAGGCCAACACCGTGCGCGTTCTGGTTGCCACCGACATTGCAGCGCGTGGCCTGGACATCGACCAACTGCCCCACGTGGTCAACTTCGAACTGCCCAACGTAGAAGAAGACTACGTACACCGTATTGGCCGTACTGGCCGTGCCGGCCGTTCGGGTGAAGCGATTTCCCTGGTTGCACCCGATGAAGAGAAGCTGCTCAAGAGCATCGAGCGGGTAACCCGGCAGAAAATCGCCGACGGCGACCTGATGGGCTTCGACGCCAGCCAGGTAGAAGCCGAAAAACCGGAAGTGCGCGAGCGCCAGCAGCCCAACGGCCGCGGCGGGCGTAACCAGCAGGCCCGTGGTGAAGGCAGCAAGGACGCCAACGGCGGCCGCAAGGACAAGGGCAAGGACAAAGGCCGGACACGCCAGCAGGCTGCAGACAAGCCCGCCGAAAAGCAGGCCAGTGGTGAGCGCCAGCAGCAGCCACGCAAACCGCGGGACAACAAGCCGCGCCAGCAGGCCAGCAACAGCAGTGTCCCGAAGGCGCCTGCCGACCGTGACCCAGAAGTGTTCCTGGATGACGATGTGGACAACTTCGGTAACCGTGCCGACTACGTCAGCCCTTACCAGAACGGCAAGGGCCAGGGCCGCAATCGTCGCCCTGGCGGTCAGGGCCAGGGGCAAGGCAATGGCCAACAGCGCAGCAACGGCGGCGGCGGCGGTCAGGCCCGCAATGGCGGCCAGCCACGTTCCGGTGCCGGTGAAAAGCGCCCGCCCCGTGCCAACAATGGTGGCGGTGCCCGCCGTGATGGTGGCGCAGGCCGTGGCCGCCCAGCCCGCGAAGACGCCGAGCCGGCCGTGCGCAGCCCTCGCCAGCCGCAGAGCCAGCCGGTGATCATCCGCAAGGAATCCAAGCTCGACCGTTTCCCGACGCCTGAGCAACTGGAAGACCTGCCCGCCCGCCCACGCGGTGAGCGCCCTGCGTTGTTGACGCGCAAGGGCTGATAACAAAAAAGGGGCCGCTTAGCGGCCCCTTTCTCATTCAACGCACAGCTATTACTTCTGCTTCACGCCTTCAACACTGATATCCAGATCCAGGGTCTGCGAAGTCGGGCCTGGGCCTTTGATACCGAAGTCGTTCAGGTTAAGGGTAGTGGTGGCATTGAAGCCTGCGCGCTCGCCGCCCCATGGGTCCTTGCCCTCACCATTGAAGGTGGCCTTGAAGGTGACCGGCTTGGTCACGCCATGCAGGGTCAGGTCGCCGGTCACGTCAGCGGTTTTTTCACCCGTGGACTTGACGCTGGTGGAGACGAACTTGGCATCCGGGTATTTCTTCACATCCAGGAAATCGGCGCTGGCGATGTGCTTGTCACGCTCGGCATGGTTCGACCACAGGCTGGCGGTTTTCAGGTCGACGCTGATCTTGCTGGCTTCAGGCTTGGCGCTGTCCCAGCTGAAGTTGCCGTCGAAGTCCTTGAACGTGCCGTGAATGAAGCTGTAGCCCAGGTGGCTGATCTTCCAGTCAACGAATGCGTGCTGGCCTTCCTTGTCGATCTTGTACTCGGCAGCCATGACCTGGCCGGCGGAGAGCAGAGCGGTACCGAGCGCCAGAGCGGCAAAAGTCTTTTTCAACATCGTCACTTCCTTCCTTTGCAATTGAGTTGAGGATCAAGCTTTGCGGCCCAGCATGCGGGTGAGGGTCGCGTCACGGTCAATGAAATGGTGCTTGAGTGCAGCAAGGCCATGCAACCCCGCGAAGATCACCACGCCCCACGCCAGCCACAGGTGTACCACCCCAGCCACGTCGGCCTGGTCCGGCAGGTTGCTGACCAGTGCAGGCACTTCGAACAAGCCGAACACCGGAATACCAACGCCATCGGCGGTGGAGATCAGGTACCCGGCAGTCATCAGCGCAAACAACCCCAGGTACAGGCCCAGGTGCCCAAGCTTTGCAGCCACCCGGGTAAGCGGGCCGTGGCTGGCAGGTGCCGGTGGCGGTGGGCTGACGAAGCGCCACAGTACCCGCAGCAGCATGACGGCTAACAACACCAGGCCGATGCTCTTGTGCAGGTCAGGGCCTGCCTTGCGCCACGGGCTGTAGTAGTCGAGGCCGACCATCCAGAGGCCCAGACCGAACAACCCGAAAACGGTGAGCGCCACGCCCCAATGCATGACCATACTGACAACGCCGTAGCGTGAAGGTGAATTGCGCAGTTGCATGATGACTTACTTCCCCGTGAAAGCTGTGCACAGACTAGCGCGAAACGTATCGAATAAAAGCGGAAAAAATTGCTATGGATTATCGAGAAATCCGATAGCAATTGTTACGAGCCGTTATTAAGGAAACGTTAACGGAAGGCGTTGAATGACGGCTGCCAGCGCCGGCCCATCGCCGCTCACGGGCGATGGCACCGGCGCTGTCTGCAGGTCAGCCCGCTTTGGCCTGGGTATCAGTCACTGCTTTCTTCGCAGGTGCTGCCTTGGCGGGGGCCTTTTTGGCGTCAGCAGGCTTGTGGGCCGGCTTGTGTGCAGGGGTGTGCTTGGCGGGCGCCGGCTTGCTTGCGGCAGGCTTGGCCGCAGCTGGCTTGGCAGGCGCGGGCTTGGCCACCGGTGCGGGCGCCGGCTGCGCGGGCGCAGGGGCAGGTGCTGGCGCAGCCTCAGGGGCTGGAGCCGGCGCTGGCGCTACTTCATCCGCCTTGGCAGCTGGCTCGGGTGCTTTGTCGCCACCGCCGAACAGCCGCGAGAAGAAGCCTGGCTTGCCCTGCTCGGCCTTGTCAGCAGGTTTTGCGTCTGCCTTGGCCGGCGCCTTGTCCGCTGCATCGGCCTTGTCGGAGGAGCCACCGAACAGGTTGGAGAAGAACCCACCCTTGCCCTGCTTGGCTGCAGCAGCACCGGCAGCCGCCGTGGCGGCCACTGGCGCTGCCTTGATCGGGTCGAACGACTTGCCGGCCAACAGGTCCTGCACCTGGCTGGCGGCCCGCTGGCCGCTGCGCAGGGCACCTTCCAGGGTGCCAGGGTACAACGCATCGGTATGCTCACCGGCAAACGCTACGCGCTGCACCGGGCGCTCCCACAGCCGCCAGTACTTGCTGATCTGGCCCGGGCCATAGGCCAGGTACGCGCCGCCGGTACCCACATCTGCGCTGTAGCGCTTCACTTCGTATCCGGTAAAGGCGCCACGGGCCTGCGGGTAGAAGGCATGCAGGCGGATCAGCACTTGGTCGGCCATCTGCTTGTCGCCGAAGGCCTGCAACAGGCGGGCATTATCACCCGACAGGTTGATCACCACGTTGGCACCGCCTTTCAGGGCCGGCTCGATCCACAGCATGCCCAGGCCAGTGTTGCTATAGATTTCGCCCGACATGCGCGCGCGGCTTTCCCACACCGGCTTCTTGAATTTGAGCATCAGCTGGTCGCGCCAGCCGTAGTTGGTGCCCTTGATCGCCGCCAGGTGCTGGTTGTCCAGGCCGGGGGTCATCTGGATCTTGGCCAAGGCACGCAGCGGCACGGCCATCACCAGGTAGTCGGCACGGTAGCCCACGCTGCCCACCTTCACGGTCACGCCGTCCTTGTCCTGCACGATGGCGGTGACTGGCGAGCTGGTCTTGATGGTTTTCAGTTGCTTGACGAAAGCCTGGGCCAGTACCGGGCTGCCGCCTGGCAGGCGTGCCGCGCGCAGGTCGCGGTCGCTCACATCACGGTACACGCGGTTCTGCTGGGCGAAGTACAGCAGCGACAGGCGCGACGGCTCGTCGTAACGGGTACGGATCTGCTGGTTGACCAGCTGGCGGGCGGTGGCGGGCAACTGCAGCTTGTCCAGCCAGGAAGACACGGTGATCTGGTCCAGGGCGAACAGCGTGCTGGTCGCCTGTGGCTTCAGCGGGTCGTCGATGGAGCGCGCCAGGTCATCGACGGTTTTTTCGTAGCGCTTGAGCGCCTCGGCGGTGGCCGGCTGCTTCACGGCAAGGTCGGCGGCACTGAAATATTCGCCATCGATCAGGTAGCCAGGAGTACGGACAAACTCGGGCGCGGGCAACGTGTCGAGCTTGAAGCGGTCCAGGTACTGGTTCAGTACCGGCTGCGCCTTGGTATTGCCGATCCATTCGCTGGTGGCCAGGCCCGAACGCCCGCCCATGCCAGGCTTGGCTTCCAGCACAGTCACCTGCCAGCCTTTGTTCTGCAACTCGTAAGCGGCCGTGAGGCCCGCCATACCGCCGCCCACCACAATCGCCGTGGGCGTCTTGTCACTCGCCAGCGCGGCGCCGCTGGACACACCAATCAATACCAGCGCGCACAGGCGCACCCAAGCAGCAGCCATATCGGCAAACTCCGAGTCAGGGGTTACAAAAACGGGGAGAGGCGGAATGCCCCGAGAGAGGCGCTAGAATACGTCAGCGCCGCAAGGCCTGCCAGCGTGGTGATATCAAGTGCTTCAGGTAAATCACTTTTTCTGTCGGGTTGTCCTGCACCGCGCCTTTGCTTAGGCTTACCCGCCGAACCACGCCGCAAACCAGGAGAAGTGCCCATGGGCCTCAACGATCAGTGGATGCAACGCGACCTCAAGGTGTTGTGGCACCCCTGCACGCAGATGAAAGACCACGAGCACCTGCCCCTGATACCGATCAAGCGCGGCGAAGGCGTATGGCTGGAAGACTTCGAGGGCAAGCGCTACCTGGATGCGGTGAGCAGCTGGTGGGTGAACGTGTTCGGCCACGCCAACCCGCGCATCAACCAGCGCATCAAGGACCAGGTGGACCAGCTGGAGCATGTGATTCTGGCGGGCTTCAGCCACCAGCCGGTGATCGAGCTGTCCGAGCGCCTGGTGGCCATGACCCCGGCCGGGCTCGACCGGGTGTTCTACGGTGACAACGGTTCGTCGTGCATCGAAGTGGCGCTGAAGATGAGCTTCCATTACTGGCAGAACGTCGGCAAACCGGACAAAAAGCGCTTCGTCACCCTCACCAACAGCTACCACGGCGAAACCATTGCCGCCATGTCGGTAGGTGATGTGCCGCTGTTCACCGAAACCTACAAGGCCTTGTTGCTCGATACCCTCAAGGTGCCGAGCCCCGATTGCTACCTGCGCCCCGAGGGCGTCAGCTGGGAAGAACACTCCCGCACCCTGTTCGCCGTCATGGAACAGACCTTGGCCGAGCACCACGCCACGATCAGCGCGGTGATCATCGAGCCGCTGATCCAGGGCGCGGGCGGCATGCGCATGTACCACCCGGTGTACCTGAAACTGCTGCGCGAAGCCTGCGACCGCTACGACGTGCACTTGATCCATGACGAGATCGCCGTCGGCTTTGGCCGCACCGGCAGTATGTTCGCGTGTGAACAGGCCGGCATCCGCCCCGACTTCCTGTGCCTGTCCAAGGCCCTGACCGGCGGTTACCTGCCGCTGGCTGCCTGCCTGACCACCGACAAGGTGTACCAGGCGTTCTACGACGACTACTCGACCCTGCGCGCGTTCCTGCACTCGCACAGCTACACCGGCAACCCGCTGGCCTGTGCAGCGGCCCTGGCCACCCTGGATATCTTCGAACAGGACAACGTGATCGAAGCCAACAAGCCCCTGGCCAAGCGCATGGCCACGGCCACGGCGCACCTCGCCGACCACCAGCATGTGGCGGAGATACGCCAGACCGGCATGGCACTGGCCATCGAGATGGTCCAGGACAAGGCCGGCAAGGTCGCCTACCCGTGGCAGCAGCGCCGTGGCCTGAAGGTATTCGAGCATGCACTGACCCGCGGCGCCCTGCTGCGCCCGTTGGGCAGCGTGGTGTACTTCCTGCCACCGTACGTGATCACGCCAGAGCAGATCGACTTCCTGGCGGAAGTGGCCAGCGAAGGCATCGACATTGCCACCCGCGACAGCGTCAGCGTTGCCGTACCGAGCAACTTCCATCCCGACTTCCGCGACCCCGGCTGACAGCGCTCGGGGGCAATGCCCTCCTCCGCCACCCGCCCTGTGCCCCTTTCATCAGAGCCTGACCCATGAGATTGTCCCGCTTCTTCATCGACGCCCCCCTGAGCATCGGCGAGCACGACCTGCCCGAAGCCCAGGCCCACTACATTGGCCGCGTACTGCGCATGGCCCCCGGCGATGCCGTGCAATTGTTCGATGGCAGCGGCCAGGAGTACCGCGGGCAGCTGCTGGAAGTGGGCAAGAAGACCGTGCGCGTCACCCTGGACCAGGCCGTTTCAGGCCAGGCCGACTCCCCCTTGCAGGTTCACCTGGGCCAGGGCCTGTCACGGGGCGAACGCATGGACTGGGCGATCCAGAAGGCCACCGAACTGGGTGTCAGCCAGATCACACCGATTGTCAGCGAACGCTGCGAAGTGCGGCTGAAGGACGAGCGCGCCGACAAGCGCCTGGCCCACTGGCGCCAGGTGGCGATCAGCGCCTGCGAGCAATGCGGGCGCTCCACGCTACCTGTCATTCACCCCCCTCAGACGCTTGCGGACTGGCTGGCCAACACCGCAGCCGACCTCAAGCTGGTATTGCACCCGGTGGCCGAACCACTCGCAAGCCATGCCAGGCCCGCTACCCTGGCCTTCCTGATCGGCCCAGAGGGCGGCCTGAACGACCACGAAGTCGAGCAGGCAAAGGCGGCCGGTTTCCAGGCCGCACGCCTTGGGCCGCGTGTGCTGCGCACCGAAACCGCTCCGGTGGTGGCACTGGCCGTGGCGCAGCAACTGTGGGGCGACTTCTAACGCACGTAGAACGAAACCGCCACGAAGTGCATGAGGCTGCCGGCGATCACGAACAGGTGCCAGATGCCGTGCCAGTGACGGAAGCGCCGGTCGAAGGCGAAGAAGATGATACCCACGGTATAGAACACCCCGCCTGCGGCCAGCCAGGCAAACCCGGCGCTGCCCAGCGTATGCAGCAGCGGGTTGACCGCCACTAGCACGATCCAGCCCATCACCGCGTAAATGATGATGGACAGCACCCGCGCTTCGGAGCGTGGCTTGATCTCCTGCAACATGCCCAGCACGGCCAGCCCCCACACCACGCCAAACAGGCTCCAGCCCCAGGGGCCACGCAGGCTCACCAGGCAGAACGGTGTGTAACTGCCGGCAATCAGCAGGTAGATGGACAGGTGATCGAGCTTGCGCATGATCACCTTCGCCCGCCCACGGGTGCTGTGGTAAAGGGTGGAGATGCTGTACAGCAGCAGCAGCGTGCCGCCGTAGATCGAGAAGCTGACGATCTTCCACGGGTCGCCTTGCAGCCCCGCGCTGACGATCAACCAGATGGCACCGATACAGGCCAGAACCGCACCCACCAGGTGGGTCCAGGCATTGAAACGTTCACCGTAATACATGTGCTAGAAGACCTTTCATCAAGCGGCAAGTTTCATGCGCCAAGCGGGTCGCTCAGTCATCCAGGCTACTGGACCGGCCTAGCTTGCCGCTGCGCTGGGCATCACGTACCAGGCGCTCCAGCCCTACCAGGTCGGGTACCCGGGCAACCTGGTCGCCCACCTGCACGGCTGCCAGTTCCAGCGGGCTCAACGGTACATCCACGTAGTTGAGCTGGCTGTCGAGCTTGCACGAGCGCGGGATGCCCTGCAGCAGCAATGCCAGGTAGCGCAGGCCCGTGTCGCCCAGAGCATTGAGCACCACCACGCGTGCACGGTCGCCACATGGGGTCTCGGTGCCGCATGCGGCCTCGAAGCCAATCAGCGGCAGCCGCTGCTGACGCCAGTCCACCCAGCCCAAGTGCCAGGGCGGGTCCCCACGCTGGCACACCAGGTTGCGCTGCCCGCTCAGTTCCGCCACGGCCACGTTGGGCAGCACCAGGGTGCGGTCACCCAGGGTCAGCAGCAGGCCGGTCAGGCTGCTGCGCTGCCCGGCGATCAATTCAAGCATGGGGCTGGCTCCAGTGGGCAATGCTTTGCAGCAGCAGCGACTCCTGATACGGCTTGCCCAGGTACTCGTTGACGCCGATGGCCATGGCACGGTCGCGGTGCTTTTGGCCGGTGCGCGAGGTGATCATGATGATGGGCAATTGTTGCATGCGTTCGTCACGGCGAATGCGGGTGGCCACTTCGAACCCGTCCATGCGCGGCATTTCGATGTCCAGCAGCAGCACGTCGGGGCGATGCTCTTCAAGCAGGGCCATGGCGTCCACGCCGTCCTTGGCGGTGATCACACTCATGCCATGGCGTTCGAGCAGGCGGCTGGTGACCTTGCGCACGGTCACCGAGTCGTCCACCACCATCACCAGCAAGGCCTTGCGCGGTGCCGGGCCCAGCAACTGCAACTGCGGTACGCCACCCGGCAGCCGCGCCAGGCGCCGCTGCTGGCCGCGCAACTGGCCAAGCAGGTCCAGAATCAGCACCACCCTGCCATCGCCCAGCAATGTCGCCCCGGAAAGGCCGGCGACCGCAGCAAACTGCGGCCCCAGGCTCTTGACCACGATCTCGCGGCTGGGCGACAGGCTGTCGACCTGGATCGCGAACGACTGCTCCTGGGAATGCACCAGCAGCACCGGCAACGGCACGCTCTGCCCCAGCAGGGCCGGGCGTGCACCGCCCTGCAGCAGTTCACCCAGGTAACGCAGCTGGTACTCGTGGCCGGCGTACACATACTGTGGCGGTTCTTGCTCGTAGCACGCTGCCAGCTCGGCGGGCGGTACGCGCACGATGCCCTCGATGGTGTTGAGCGGGATGGCGTACTGCTCATCGCCCAAATGCACCATCAGCGCACGGTTGATCGACACGGTGAACGGCAGGCGGATCAGAAACCGCGCGCCTTTGCCCGGCGCCGATTCGATGCTCATCGAGCCACCCAGTTGCTTGACCTCCTCGTGCACCACATCCATGCCCAGCCCGCGCCCGGAAATCTGCGTGATTTTCTCGGCGGTGGAAAAACCGGGCCGCAGGATGAACTGCAGGATCTCGTGGTCGCTCAACTGTGCCTGCGGGTCGAGCAGGCCACGTTTGATCGCCTTCAGCCGTACGGCTTCCAAGGGCACGCCGGCGCCGTCATCGGTCATCTCGATGACAATGTCGGCGCCTTCGTGCAGCAGGTTCAGGTGGATGGTGCCCTGCTCAGGCTTGCCGGCTGCCAGGCGGGCTGCCCGGCTTTCCAGGCCGTGGTCCACGGCATTGCGCAGCATATGCTCCAGCGGCGCCACCATGCGCTCGAGCACACTGCGGTCCAGTTCGCCCTCGGCATTGCCCACCACCAGTTCCACATGCTTGCCCAGCTCGCTCGCCACCTGCCGCACCACCCGCTGCAAGCGCGGCACCAGGCGCTCGAACGGCACCATCAGAGTGGCGGTGAGGCCCTCCTGCAACTGGCTGTTCACCCGCGCCTGCTGCTGCAACAGCCCGTAGGCTTCCTGGGCGCGCTGGGCCATGGTCTCCTTGAGGTCGAGCAAGTCGGAGGCGGATTCGAACAAGGCCCGGGACAGCTGCTGCAACTGCGAATGGCGGTCCATTTCCAGCGGGTCGAAGTCGTCATAGATGTCGCTTTCAAGCTGCTGACGGCTGGAAATACGCCCCTGGGTTTCGATATCCAGCCGCAACAGCTGGTCGCGCATACGCTCCAGGGTGGTTTCCATTTCGTTGAGGGTGAACTGGGCATCGTTCACTTGCTGCTCGATACGCCCACGAATGACGGAGTGCTCACCGGCCAGGTTGCCCAGGTCGTCCAGCAGCTCGGCATCGACCTTGACCATGTCGCCCGGCGCGCGCTCCGGGGCAAGCGCGGGCCCCTCGCTGCTCAACGCTTCGACCGGCCCCTGGCGCGCTGCGTTATCGGCCAGGGCGGCACTGCTGAAATTGCGGATATAGTCGATCAGTGCCGTGGCGGCATGCAGCGGCTGGCCAAGGCGCACGGCGTCAAGCATCTGCGCCAGGCGATCATGGCAATTTTGCAACAGGGCGAACAATGCCCCGCCAGGTGGCAGGCGGCCTGCGGCCAGCAGCTCGTACAGAAACTCCAGTTCATGGGCCAGGTCACCGATGGGGCCGATCTCGACCATGCGCGCAACACCCTTGAGGGTGTGCAGGTCGCGCATCAGGTTGTCCACCTCGGCACTGTTGCGCGGGTCCGCCTGCCAGCGGGCCAGTGCGGCGGCGGCACTCTCGACGATATCCGAGCTTTCTTCGAGAAAGACCTCGAGCAACTCTTCGCCGGGCTTATCCGGGCCCTGAGGCGGCAACTGCGATGGCTCAGCCAGTACCGGCGCAGGCACCTGCCCAAGGCCGAGGGCATCGCTCAGGTCCATGTCCGGGTGCAACGGGGTGACCGTGTCCAGGCCGACCAGGCCGGTGGCATCCGGCGCCAGGCCTTCGCCCAGCAGGTCACGCAGGCTTTGCACCAGCTCCAGGCGGGCGACCACGTCCTGGCCGGCCGCCAGTTCGTCCAGCATGTCGAGCAACGCTTCGTGGGCCTGATGCGCCTGGGCGAAAAAGCGCGGGTCGGCCGGCAGGCTGCCCTCTTCCACGGCGCCGTACAGGTCGAGCAGCGCCTCGCACACCTCGTCCACCTGCCACAGGTCGGCCTGGTGCGCGGCATGGCCAAGCTGGGTCATTTCGTCCAGCAGGGTTTCGAGCCCGTCTCGCTGGCCGGGCTGTTGCTGCCAGCCAGACAACAGCGCTTCGGCATCCATCAGGCTGTCCATGGCCTGGCTCAGAAACGCGGCCACCGCCTGCGGGTCACGGGAACGTCGCCGCGTGGTCGGCAAGCTGGCGTGGGCGCCAGCCAGGCGTTCGTCCACCGCTACGCCCACCTGCTCGATCAGCGCGGTAGCGCCCGGCAAGGGTGCCAGGGGGCTGCTGCCCAGTTGCGCCAGGGCCTGCAGAAACAGGCCGTGGGCCGCGTGCAGCCATTCAACCTCGGCGGCCTGCAGGGGCAATTGGTGGCCTTTGTATTCACGTACAAGCCGGTCGAAAGCCGTGGCCAGCTCGGCCACGGGCATCACCCCGGCCATGGCAGCGCTGCCCTTGAGCGTATGCAAGGCTCGCTGCAAGGCATCGCTGACCGGCACGTCGGGGCCCACTGCGCTGTGAAGAAAACCTTCAATGCTGGCCAGGTGACCCTGGGCTTCGCTGCGGAAGATCTCCAGCAACTGCGGGTCCAGCCCATCGACCTTGGCCGCCCCGGCAGCCTTGCCTTCAGCCAGGGCGTGCAAGCGCCCGGCCAACTGCTCGATCTCGGTCAGTTGCGGCAACTGGCCCGCAGCAAAGTCGGCCAGCAGGTCCGGCAGGTGAACGAACGCCTGCTGCATCGCCAGCTGGCTTTCCGGCCCCAGCACGCCACGGCCTTCCAGTACGCGGTTGAGCAGGTGCTCGGCCCCCCAGGCCAGCTCGGCAATTGCCTCGGCATGCACCATGCGGCCGCTGCCCTTGAGCGTGTGCAACGCCCGGCGCATGTCCAGCAAGGCTTGCCGCTGCTGGTTGTCGGCACGCCAGCGCAGCCAGTGCCGCTCGATTTCCGGCAGCAGTTCACCGGCCTCCTCAAGAAACACCTCGCGCAGCTCATCGTCCACGCCATCGCCGTCAACACGGCCAACAGGGGCATCCTGGGCTTGCTTGCAGTGCACGCCCAAGGCGGCCAGGCTGGCGCGCGCCATGTCGATGAAGGGCTGGCCGTCGGCCAGGGGGTCGGCCACGCGCCATTGCAGGTAGCCCTCGGCAGCGCTCAGGGCATCGGCCAGCTGCGCCAGCTCGTCGGCAGGGGGCTCGGCTTCCAGGTGCTGCAACCAGCCTTGCACGTAGCTGGCGCTGCCTTCGAACAGTTCGGCGGCGGCCGGCAACATCAGCATCGCCAAGGCGCCACGCACCTGCTGCAGCAACCCCGGCAGGGCCTGCAGGCGCTGCCGCGGCCAACCCGATTCCAGGCAATCACCGATCAGGTCCTTGGCCTGCTGCAGCACGTTCAGCGACTCTTCAAACACCACCTGACGGATCTCGGCCAGGTCTGAACCTGGCAGGCCGCCGTGGCCGCTTTCTTCCAGGGGCCCGACCATGCCGTTCAGGCTGGCCTCGACATACAGCAACGCGCCGGCCACATCCATCAGCACACTGTCGTCCGCCGCTTGCCCGCCCTGGGCCAGGCCCTGCAACGCCAGCACCTGGTCGATGATCACCCGCCGAGGCTGCTGAAAACCCAGCACAGCCAGGGTATCGGCAACGTGGCGCAGCGGCGCCAGCAACCCGTCGAGCTGTTCGCTGTGCTCACGGTCGCTGCGCACGAACTGGTCCAGGCGCTCCTTGATGCGCATCAGGTCGTCACACAGCGCGCTTACCACCGAACGCAGCGCATCGCGCCCCGGCCCGGCCTGTACCTGGTCGCGCCAGTTAGCCAACGACAGGTCGAGGTTGGCGAGGTCGTCGGGCCCGGCGAACCGCTGCGCGGCGCCGCCGATCAGGCTGCCTTGGGCCACAGGCTCGGCGCCCCGGCAGGCGCGCAGCTGGTTGAGCAGCGGGATCATCACCAACGGCAGGTCGTGGCGCGCACCCCGTAGCCGCTCCAGGTACGACGGCAGTTGCTCCAGGCCGCGGAACAACACACCCAGGCAGTCCCCGCGTGGGCTGACCTGGCCGTCGGCAAGCGCCCTGGCGAGCAGCTCCAGCTCTTCGGCCAGGCGGGTTGCACCGGGCAGTTCAAGCATGTGCAGGCAGCCATGCACCTGGTGCAGGTTGTCCACCACGAAGGCCATCATGGACAGGTCGCCGGGTTCGCCGGCAAAGCGTTCCAGCGCCTGGCGTGCCTGCCCTAGGCAGTCAAGCAGGGCAGGCTTGGCCCAGGCCAGCGCCACCGTATCGTGACGGGCCGGGCTTGCAGCAGCACCAGACATGGGCATGGGCATCCTCACTGGGGCTCGGCAGGCGGCGGCAGCGTGAAGCCCGACACCGACCGGCGCATTTCGCTGGCCATGCGCGCCAGGTGGCGGATGCTGTCGGCGGTCGCACCGGAGCCTGCGGAGGTTTGCGCGGTAATCTGCTGGATCACCGCCATGGTATGGGATATCTGCCCGGCCGAAGACGTCTGCAACTGGGCTGCGTCGGAGATGCTGTGGATAAGGTCGGCGAGGTTCTGCGACACGCCTTCGATCTCGGCCAGCGCCACCCCGGCGTCCTGTGCCAGGCGGGCACCGCGCACCACCTCGGCAGTGGTCTGCTCCATGGAGATGACAGCTTCGTTGGTGTCGGCCTGAATGGTGCGCACCAGGGCCTCGATCTGCCGGGTGGCCGAAGAGGAGCGTTCGGCCAGGCGCTGCACCTCGTCGGCGACCACGGCAAACCCGCGCCCGGCCTCGCCGGCGAGGGAGGCCTGAATGGCAGCGTTGAGGGCCAGGATGTTGGTCTGGTCGGCAATGTCGTCGATCAGGCTGACGATGTCGCCAATTTCCTGGGAGGACTCACCCAGGCGCTTGATGCGCTTGGCCGTGTCCTGGATCTGCTCACGGATGTTGTTCATGCCGTCGATGGTGTTGTGCACCACCTCGTTGCCCTTGTTGGCGATGGCCACCGAGCGCTCGGCGACCTTGGCCGACTCGTAGGCATGGGCCGACACCCGGTCGATGGATTCGACCATGTCGCCTACCGCCTCGGACGCTTCGCTGATCTGCTCGGCCTGCTGCTCGGAGGCCTTGGCCAGCTGCCGTGCGGTGTTCTGGGTATCCTGCACCGCCGCTGCCACCTGTACCGCGCTGTGGTTGATGGTAGCGACCAGGTCGCGCAGCTGGTCCACGGAGTAGTTGATCGAGTCGGCAATGGCGCCGGTGAAGTCCTCGGTTACCGAGACGTTGACGGTGAGGTCGCCGTCGGCCAGTTCCTCGATTTCGTCCAGCAGGCGCATGATCGCCTGCTGGTTGCGTTCGTTCTTTTCAGCCGTCTCGCGCAGCTGCCGGTTGGTGGTGCGCACCATCACCAGGCCGATGAGGATGATCGACGCCAGCGCCAGCAGGCCCAGGGCATAACCGCCAACGGTATCCAGGGTGCGGCCGCTGGCCAGGTTCTCGAACCCGTTGGCCAGGTGCGAAGCTTCGTCCAGCAGGGTTTGCGACAGGCTGAAGATATTCCCGGCAGCCTCACGCACCTTGAACAGCTCAGGCGAGGTTTCGAGAATTTCATCCACTGAGCCTGCCACGAACTGGAACAGTTCGGCGATATCGGCCAGGCGGGCACGGGCATCGGCATCCTCGACCCGGGTCACATCGATGCTGGCATCGCCTTTGAGCATGCCTTCGAGCACCTGGCCGAAGCGGCCGGCATCGCGGCCGAATGCATCAGCCGCCTGGGCCGCAGCATCGTCACCGGCAAGCACTGTGTTCACCGAACCCAATATGCGCTCGGCCAGCAGCAACTGACGCTGGGCAACGGCAACCTGGCTGGCAGGCGCACCGCTTTTCAGCAGGATTTCGACCACCTTCTCGTACTCCACCTGCAACTGCGGCACCGTTTCGGCAAGCGTTGCCGCCACCTGGTGCAAAGACAGCACGGTCTGCTCGCTGGCCAGGATGGTGTCGGTGCTCTTGCGCAGGTTTTCCCAGTCGTCACGCACCGCCTCCATTTCGTCGCGCACCTTGGGTGGCGCCGGCGGAAGCCCGGTAGCCTTGTCGCCGTGGCGCAGGTAGCCCCAGCGCCGCTCGAAGTCGTTGCGCGCGTCGGACAGCAAGCGGAATGCCAGCGCCTTGCCGGTCGCCGCTTCGGTCGCATTCTTGGCAATGCGCTGGGACAGCACCCGCAGCTCGCCTGCATGGCCGATGTACTGTTTGTCGTAGTTGGACTGGGTGTTGAGGTAGGCGAAATTGGCGAACAGCAGGATGATCGACAGGATCAGGATCAGGAACAGCACGGTGATCTGCGCGATGCTGCGCGTGCGGGGCGTCACGGTGGTGGCGGTGACCGGGGTAGCTGGGTTGTTCACGTTCGCACGTCCTATAACGCCACATCGAGAAAGCCCGGCGCCTGGGCCAGGGCGAAGGGGCTGAAGATTGCCCAGTCACGTGCGCGGTGAAAATGCCCTTGCACGAAGGGGGCGGCCGTTTCGGCGAGGGGGAACGGCGGCGCCAGTTGCAGGCTGTCCAGGGCAAAGTGCTGCAGGCCGAGTACCTCGTCCACCAGCAGGCCGACGAACAGGTCTTCATGGTCCAGCACCAGCACACGCCGCTGCTTGCCCGCCGTAGCGTGGCCCAACCCCAGAAAGCGGCCCAGGTCCATCACCGGCAACAGCCGGCCGCGCAGGTTGGCCACGCCGCACACCCACGGCTGCACCCCCGGCACGCGGCTGCTGCGGGGCTCGCGCAGCACTTCGGCCACTTCACCCATGGGCGCCACGAACCACTGCCCGGCAATGCGAAAACCGATGCCGCTCCATTGCTGCAGGCGGGTGCCTTGGGCGGGCTGGTCGGCGACCAGCAGGCGGCAACGCCGGTCGATGTCCAGCAACAGCTCGAAGGCGGTCAGCGACGCGCCCTGCGGGCGGGTGGTCAAGCGCCCAGCACTTCTTGAAGCTTGGCGATCAGCGCATCCTCTTCCACCGGTTTTATCAGGAAGTCGCGGGCGCCCTGCCGGGTTGCCCAGATGCGGTCGGTTTCCTGGTCCTTGGTGGTCACCACGATCACCGGAATGCCGCAGGTTACCGGGTCCTTGCTGAGCTGGCGGGTCGCCTGGAAGCCGTTCATGCCGGGCATGACGATGTCCATCAGCACTGCGTCGGGCTTGTCTTGCCTGGCCAAGGCCACGCCGTCGGCACCATTGTTGGCCTTGAGCACCTGGTGGCCGTGTTTTTCAAGCCACTCGGTCAAGCGGTACATCTCTGTCGGCGAGTCGTCGACAATCAGAACTCGGGCCATGCTGGCTCCCCATCAGAAAAATAAGACCGTGCCATGGCTGGGCGCGGTCAGGGTGCGTGTTGTGGGTCTGTGGCAGGTTGCTCCACGGCGAACCCGGGCACGTGGGCACGGATCGCCTCGAGCAGTTCGTCCTTGCTGAACGGCTTGGTCAGGAACTGATCGGACCCGACCACCCGGCCGCGGGCCTTGTCGAACAGGCCGTCACGGGACGACAGCAAGATGACCGGGACGTCCTTGAAGGTGCTGTTGTGCTTGATCACGGCGCAGGTCTGGTAGCCGTCAAGCCGTGGCATCAGCACGTCGACGAAGATGATGTCCGGCCGGTGATCGACGATCTTGGCCATGGCGTCGAAACCATCGCTGGCGGTAATCACCTCGCAGCCCACCTCGCCGAGCAACATCTGCGCGGTGCGGCGGATCGTGCGCGAATCGTCGATCACCATCACCTTCAGGGGTTGTTCCATAAACGCCTACCCGTGGGAATTAGCTGCAAGTTGCACGCGTGCGCCACGACAATGGCGGCCCGGAGCAGGGATGCTCGTCGCTTGAGGCTTGTAGCTCAAGGTTTGCAGCTGCATTTTTAGCACAGTACGCAGCCCCGTTCCATCTGCCATGCCCCTTGACCGGCGGCGTCGGCAGCGCCACCCTGAGCCACTTTTCTTTCGATCCATCGCGGCAGCGCGCCGCCAAGAGGAACCACCCCATGAGCGTTCGCCTCGGCATTGTCATGGACCCCATCGCGTCCATCTCCTACAAAAAGGACAGTTCGCTGGCCATGCTGCTGGCTGCCCAGGCGCGCGGCTGGAGCTTGTTCTACATGGAACAGCCCGACCTTTACCTGGGTGCCGGCCAGGCCCGCGCGCAGATGCGCCCGCTGAAGGTATTCGCCGACCCGTCCCGCTGGTTCGAGCTGGGCGAAGAGCAGGACAGCGCCCTGGCCGACCTGGACGTGATCCTGATGCGCAAGGACCCGCCCTTCGACATGGAGTTCGTCTACAGCACCTACCTGCTGGAGCAGGCCGAGCGTGAAGGCGTGCTGGTGGTCAACCGCCCGCAGAGCCTGCGCGACTGCAACGAGAAGCTGTTCGCCACCCAGTTCCCGCAGTGCATGGCGCCAACCCTGGTAAGCCGGCGCGCCGACATTCTGCGTCAGTTCGCCGCCACCCATGGCGACGTGATCCTAAAACCGCTCGATGGCATGGGCGGCGCTTCGGTGTTCCGCCACCGCAAGGGCGACCCGAACCTGTCGGTGATCCTCGAAACCCTGACCCAGCACGGTGCCCAGCAGATCATGGCGCAGGCCTACCTGCCGCAGATCGTCGATGGCGACAAGCGCATCCTGATGATCGATGGCGAGCCGGTGCCTTATTGCCTGGCACGCATCCCGGCCAGTGGCGAAACCCGGGGGAACCTGGCTGCGGGTGGGCGTGGCGAGGCGCGCCCGCTGACCGAGCGCGACCGCTGGATCGCGGCCCAGGTGGGCCCGGTACTGCGTGAAAAGGGCCTGCTGTTCGTGGGCCTGGACGTGATTGGCGAGTCGCTTACCGAAATCAACGTCACCAGCCCGACCTGCATTCGCGAAATCGACGCGGCCTACAACACCGACATCGGCGGCCAGCTGATGGACGCCATTGATCGCCAGCTCAAGGCCCGCTGACCGCGGGCACGAAGTACACGCGCCGAGTGCGGTATGATGCGCAGCCGCTCGCCGGGAGCCACTCACCTGCACAGGCGTGGCTCAAGCTTGACGCTGACCGTGGATAACCGATGACGCTGCCCGCTGACATCCCTGCCGACCTGCTGCCGCCGCGCGTACGCCCGGTGGACCGCCTGGGCTTTACCCTGTTCCTGGCTGCGCTCGTGCACCTGGCGTTGATCCTTGGCGTGGGTTTCAGCGTGGTCAAGCCCGCCCAGGTCAGCCACACCATGGATATCACCCTGGCCACCTTCAAAAGCGAAAAGCCGCCGCAAAAGGCGGATTTCCAGGCCCAGGACAACCAGCAGGGCAGCGGTACGCTGGACAAGAAAGCGGTGCCCAAGACCACCGAACTTGCACCTTTCCAGGACAGCAAGATCAACAAGATCACCCCGCCCCCGGCCGCCAGGCCGGACGTGGCGCCACCGCCCAAGCCGCAAAAATCTGCGGTGGCCACCAAGGCCGCCAAGCCGCAGAAGGTCGAGCCCAAGCCCAAGGAAAGCAAACCCCAGCCCAAGGCAGCGCCGGCTCAAGCGTTCGACAGTTCGCAGTTGTCCAGCCAGATCGCCAGCCTGGAGGCGGAGCTCGCCAACGAACAACAGCTCTATGCCAAACGCCCGCGCATTCACCGGCTCAATGCTGCCTCCACCATGCGCGACAAGGGCGCCTGGTACAAGGAGGAGTGGCGCAAGAAGGTGGAACGGGTGGGCAACCTCAACTACCCCGACGAAGCGCGTCGGCAGCAGATCTACGGCAACCTGCGCATGATGGTTTCGATCAACCGCGACGGCTCGCTGTACGAGGTGCTGGTGCTTGAATCGTCCGGGCAGCCCGTGCTCGACCAGGCAGCACAGCGCATCGTGCGCCTGGCGGCACCGTTTGCGCCGTTTACCGGGGACCTGGCTGAATACGACCGGCTGGAGATCATCCGCACCTGGCGCTTTGCCCGTGGGGACCGATTGTCCAGTAACTGAGCCACGGTCGCTTTGCGTCAGCATCCCCAATCAGCCATGCCCAGCACCTTGTCAGCCTCGCTGCCTGGCGCCACACTATCCCCCATGAAGACCCTCACGCCGAGCTACCTCAAGCACCAGTTCCTGATCGCCATGCCGCACATGGCCGACCCGAACTTCGCCCAGACCCTCACGTACATCGTCGAGCACAACGCCCATGGCGCCATGGGGCTTGTGGTGAACCGGCCGCAGGAGCTGAACCTGGCCGACATCCTCGAGCAGTTGCGCCCGGATGAAGTGCCCGCAGCCAGCACCCTGCAGGTACCCATTTACCAAGGCGGGCCGGTGCAGACCGACCGTGGGTTCGTGCTGCACACCAGCGAGTGCACCTACCAGGCCACTGTCGAGCTGGAGGGCGTGTCGTTGTCCACCTCCCAGGACGTGCTGTTTGCCATCGCCGAGGGCGTGGGCCCGCAAAAAAGCCTGATCACCCTGGGGTACGCCGGCTGGGAAGCAGGCCAACTGGAGGCCGAGCTGGCCGACAACGCCTGGCTCAACTGCCCGTTCGACCCGGAAATCATCTTTGGCCTGGCCAGCGACCTGCGCCTCGAAGCGGCCGCTGCCAGCCTGGGCATCAACCTGCACCTGCTCACCAGCCAGGCGGGGCACGCCTGATGGCCGAACAGCCTGCCGAACCCCGCCTGCTGCTGGGTTTCGACTATGGCAGCAAGCAGATTGGCGTTGCAGTGGGCCAGGTCGTTACCGGCCAGGCCCGCGAACTGTGCACCCTGAAAGCGCAGAACGGTGTGCCGGACTGGGCGCAGGTAGAACGCCTGATCGCCGAGTGGAAACCTGATGCCATCGTCGTCGGCCTGCCCCTGAACATGGACGGCACCCCCAGCGAAATGAGCGCACGCGCCGAGAAATTCGCCCGCCGCCTCAATGGCCGTTTCAACCTGCCCGTGCATACCCACGACGAGCGCCTGACCACCTTCGAGGCCAAAGGTGAACGCATGGCCCGGGGCGGCCAGCGCGGCAGCTACCGCGACAACCCGGTCGATGCCATTGCCGCTGCGCTGCTGCTGCAGGGCTGGCTGGAGGCCAATACCTGATCACTTCTGCTGCCGGCCACCCACCGGCGCACCCTTGCGAGGAGCCTGTTATGAGCCTACCCGATCCCGCCGCGCTGATTCGGCAGATGGCGGTCGACCTGCGTGCCCACCTGGCACGCCGCGGCATCACCGAGCCGCGCTATATCGGTATCCGTACGGGCGGCGTCTGGGTTGCCCAAGCCCTGCAGGAAGCCATGGGCGACGCTAGCCCCATGGGTGCCCTGGACGTTTCGTTCTACCGCGACGACTTCAGCCAGAACGGCCTGCACCCGCAGGTACGCCCTTCCGAGCTGCCGTTCGAGGTCGAGGGCCAGCACCTGGTGCTGGTAGATGACGTGTTGATGAGCGGCCGTACCATCCGCGCCGCCCTGAACGAACTGTTCGACTACGGCCGCCCGGCCAGTGTTACCCTGGTCTGCCTGCTGGACCTGGATGCCGGCGAATTGCCCATTCGCCCGAATGTGCTGGGTGCCACCCTGTCACTGGCGGCCCATGAACGGGTAAAATTGTCCGGACCCGCACCGCTCGCCCTCGAGCGCCAGGACCTCGCCCCCGCTTCCGCCCTTTAAGAGTCCCCCGCGATGACGCCAATCGACGCCAAGCGCCCGCTGCAGCTCAATGATCAGGGCCAGCTGCGCCACTTTCTCTCGCTCGACGGTTTGCCCCGCGAACTGCTCACCGAAATCCTCGACACCGCCGACTCCTTCCTCGAAGTGGGCGCCCGGGCGGTGAAAAAAGTCCCGCTGCTGCGCGGCAAGACCGTGTGCAACGTGTTCTTCGAAAACTCCACCCGTACCCGTACCACTTTCGAACTGGCGGCCCAACGCCTGTCGGCCGACGTGATCAGCCTGAACGTGTCGACCTCCTCGACCAGCAAGGGCGAAACCCTGTTCGACACCTTGCGCAACCTGGAGGCCATGGCCGCCGACATGTTCGTGGTGCGCCATTCCGACTCTGGCGCTGCGCACTTCATCGCCGAACACGTCTGCCCGGAAGTTGCCGTGATCAACGGTGGCGACGGCCGCCACGCGCACCCGACCCAGGGCATGCTCGACATGCTCACCATCCGTCGGCACAAGGGCAGCTTCGAGAACCTGTCGGTGGCCATCGTCGGCGACATCCTGCACTCGCGCGTGGCCCGCTCCGACATGCTGGCGCTCAAGGCGCTGGGTTGCCCGGACATCCGCGTGATCGGCCCGAAAACCCTGATCCCCATCGGCATCGAGCAATACGGCGTGAAGGTCTACACCGACCTCGCCGAAGGCCTGAAGGATGTGGACGTAGTGATCATGCTGCGCCTGCAGCGTGAGCGCATGGCCGGCGGCCTGCTGCCCAGCGAAGGCGAGTTCTACCGCCTGTTCGGCCTGACCACCGCACGCCTGGCCGGCGCCAAACCCGACGCCATCGTCATGCACCCCGGGCCGATCAACCGTGGCGTGGAGATCGAGTCGGCAGTGGCCGACGGCAAGCATTCGGTGATTCTCAACCAGGTTACCTACGGCATCGCCGTGCGCATGGCCGTGCTGTCCATGGCAATGAGCGGGCAAAACGCCCAACGTCAATACGACCAGGAGAACGCCCAGTGACCCTCAGCATTCTCGGCGCACGGGTTATCGACCCTGTCAGTGGCCTGGACCAGGTCACCGACCTGCACCTGGACGGTGGCCGCATCGCCGCCATTGGCCCAGCACCGGCCGGCTTCAGCGCCAGCCGCACGATCCAGGCCGATGGCCTGGTCGCCGCACCGGGCCTCGTCGACCTGGGCGTGTCTCTGCGCGAGCCGGGCTACAGCCGCAAGGGCACCATCGCCAGTGAAACCCGGGCCGCCGTAGCCGGCGGCGTCACCAGCCTGTGCTGCCCGCCACAAACCAAGCCGGTACTGGATACCTCGGCCGTGACCGAGCTGATCCTGGACCGTGCCCGGGAAGCGGCCAACAGCAAGGTGTACCCTATCGGTGCCCTGACCAAGGGCCTGGAAGGCGAGCAACTGGCCGAACTGGTCGCGCTGCGCGACACCGGCTGCGTGGCGTTCGGCAACGGCCTGAAGGAAATCCCCAACAACCGCACCCTGGCGCGGGCGCTGGAGTATGCCGCCACGTTCGACCTGACCGTGGTGTTCCACTCCCAGGACCGCGACCTGGCCCAGGGCGGGCTGGCCCACGAAGGCGCCATGGCCAGTTTCCTTGGCTTGCCGGGCATCCCGGAAACCGCCGAAACCGTGGCCCTGGCGCGCAACCTGTTGCTGGTGGAGCAGACCGGTGTGCGCGCCCATTTCACCCAGATCACCAGCGCCCGTGGCGCACGCCTGATCGCCCAGGCCCAAGGCCTGGGGTTGCCGGTGACCGCCGATGTGGCGCTTTACCAGCTGATTCTTACCGACGAATCGCTGCGCGAGTTTTCCAGCCTCTACCACGTGCAGCCACCGCTGCGCACCGCTGCCGACCGCGATGGCCTGCGCGAGGCGGTAAAGGCCGGGGTGATCCAGGCGATTTCCAGCCATCACCAGCCCCATGAGCGCGATGCCAAGCTGGCGCCGTTCGGTGCCACAGAGCCCGGCATCAGCAGCGTAGAGCTGTTGCTGCCGCTGGCCATGACACTGGTGCAGGACGGCCTGCTCGACCTGCCGACCCTGCTGGCGCGCCTGAGCAGCGGCCCGGCGGCGGCCATGCGCCTGCCGGCCGGGCAGTTGCAGGTTGGGGCTGCAGCCGACCTGGTGCTGTTCGACCCGCAAGCCTCCACCTTGGCAGGTGAGCAGTGGTACTCCCGTGGCCAGAACTGCCCGTTCATCGGCCACTGCCTGCCAGGCGCGGTGCGTTACACGTTGGTCGACGGCCATATCTGCCACGAAGCCTGACCAGCAGCGGCAAGCCATAAGCTGCAAGCGGCAAGCGGCAAGCGGCAAGCGGCAAGCTGCAAGCTGCAAGAAAAAGTCGGCACGGCGCCGAACCGCTTTTTCTTGCCGCTTGCCGCTTAAAGCTTGAAGCTCAGCCAACCCACCCCCATATGAGTCTGCATCAGGCACTTTCGCCCCGCTGCGTGGAGACTCTCCCTTGACCACCATCGTTTCTGTTCGCCGTAATGGCAAAGTCGTCATGGGCGGCGACGGCCAGGTATCGCTCGGCAATACCGTGATGAAAGGCAACGCCAAGAAGGTGCGCCGCCTGTACCACGGCCAGGTCATCGCAGGTTTCGCCGGTGCCACCGCCGATGCCTTCACCCTGTTCGAGCGTTTCGAAGGCCAGCTGGAAAAACACCAGGGCCACCTGATACGCGCCGCCGTCGAGCTGGCCAAGGAATGGCGTACCGACCGCTCGTTGAGCCGCCTGGAAGCCATGCTGGCTGTGGCCAACAAGGACGCCTCGCTGATCATCACCGGCAATGGTGATGTGGTCGAGCCCGAGGATGGCCTGATCGCCATGGGTTCCGGCGGTGCCTACGCCCAGGCTGCAGCCCGCGCCCTGCTGAACAAGACCGACCTCTCGGCCCGTGAAATCGCCGAAACCGCCTTGAATATCGCCGGTGACATCTGCGTGTTCACCAACCACAACCTGACCATCGAGGAGCAGGACCTGGCCGAGTGATCAGCTGTTCTGGCGCCCTGCCCCGGTGGCAGGGCTTTTCCACGCTGATCCCACTCGCCCGAGGACCGTACCCATCATGTCCATGACCCCCCGCGAAATCGTCCACGAACTCAACCGCCACATCATCGGCCAGGACGACGCCAAGCGCGCCGTGGCCATTGCCCTGCGCAACCGCTGGCGGCGCATGCAACTGCCTGCCGAGCTGCGCGCCGAGGTAACGCCCAAGAACATCCTGATGATTGGCCCAACCGGTGTCGGCAAAACCGAAATCGCCCGTCGCCTGGCCAAGCTGGCCAATGCGCCATTCATCAAGGTCGAAGCCACCAAGTTCACCGAAGTGGGCTACGTTGGCCGCGACGTGGAGTCCATCATCCGTGACCTGGCCGATGCCGCGCTGAAAATGCTGCGCGAGCAGGAGATCATTCGCGTACGCCACCGTGCCGAAGACGCCGCCGAAGACCGCATTCTCGATGTCTTGCTGCCGCAGGCACGCCCCGGCAGCTTCAGCGAGGAAGCCGCACAGACCAGCAACGATTCCAACACCCGCCAGCTGTTCCGCAAGCGCCTGCGCGAAGGCCAGCTGGACGACAAGGAAATCGAGATCGAAGTGGCTGACGCCGTCGGTGTCGAAATTGCTGCACCACCCGGCATGGAAGAAATGACCAATCAGCTGCAGAGCCTGTTTGCCAATATGGGCAAAGGCAAGCGCAAGACCCGCAAGCTGAAGGTGAAAGAGGCGCTGAAAATGGTCCGCGATGAAGAAGCGGGCCGCCTGGTCAACGAAGAAGAGCTCAAGGCCAAGGCCCTGGAAGCTGTCGAACAGCACGGCATCGTGTTCATCGACGAAATCGACAAAGTGGCCAAGCGTGGCAACGTTGGCGGTGCTGATGTATCCCGCGAGGGCGTGCAGCGCGACCTGCTGCCGCTGATCGAAGGCTGCACGGTCAATACCAAGCTGGGCATGGTCAAGACTGACCACATCCTGTTCATCGCCTCGGGCGCGTTCCACCTGAGCAAGCCGAGCGACCTGGTGCCGGAGCTGCAAGGCCGCCTGCCGATCCGTGTGGAACTCAAGGCGCTGACCCCGGAAGACTTCGAACGCATCCTGCGCGAACCACACGCCTCGCTGACCGAGCAATACCAGGCGCTGCTCAAGACCGAGGGGCTGAACATCGAGTTCGTCGCAGACGGCATCAAGCGCCTGGCCGAGATCGCCTACCAGGTCAATGAAAAGACCGAAAACATCGGTGCCCGCCGGCTGCATACCCTGCTCGAGCGCCTGCTGGAGGAAGTTTCGTTCAGCGCCGGCGACCTGGCCAGCACCCATGACGAAGCGCCGATCCTGATCGATGCCGCCTACGTGAACGGCCACCTGGGCGAACTGGCCCAAAACGAAGACCTCTCCCGCTACATCCTCTAAAGCTGCAAGTGGTTAGCTGCAAGCGACAAGCTGAGATGCGTCGCTTGCAGCGGCTGTTTTCTTCAGGTCGATTACGGATGGCTTGAATATCACCGCTCGAAGCTTGTAGCTTGAAGCTTGCCACTTGAAGCTCAAAAAGAGAGATGTTATGGCTCGCATGCCTACCGCCATCAACCTGCATAAAGCGTCGAAAACCCTCAGCCTTACCTACGGGGCTGACGAGGTGTACCACCTGCCTGCCGAGTTTTTGCGCGTGCACTCGCCTTCGGCCGAGGTGCAGGGGCATGGCAATCCTATCCTGCAATTCGGCAAGATCAATGTCGGCCTCAGTGGCCTGGAGCCTGCCGGGCAGTATGCCCTGAAGCTCACCTTCGACGACGGCCACGACAGCGGCCTGTTCACCTGGGAATACCTGGAGCAACTGTGCCTGCGCCAGCAAGCGCTGTGGGCCGAGTACCTCGACGAACTGCACAGGGCCGGCAAGTCCCGCGACCCCGCCGAGTCCGTGGTCAAGATCATGCTCTAGGCTGCGCCTCCCAGCCTTTTCTGCGCACCCTCCCTCCTCGTCTGCTTGACTGTAGTGCAGGCCGCCCTGTGCAGGGCTGTCTTGCGCATTACATGAAACTGGGGTAACCAATGTAGGTGGCCATTTACCTGCACACCCCCTGCCGGCAAGCAGAATGCTTGCAGCACCGCTGATCCTTATCACTGGTTACCCGAGCAGGCGTACCGGGCTCAGGGCTGTGCTTGCCCTACAGCAGCGGTACTCGTCTCAGGACAACGGAGCGTCGTAGATGAGTAGCAAGAACAATGATGATCTGCAGCGGCAGGCCTCGGAAAACACCCTTGGCCTGAACCCGGTGATCGGCATCCGGCGCAAGGACCTGCTGAGCTCGGCGCGCACTGTGCTGCGCCAGGCCATACGCCAACCGCTGCACAGTGCCAAGCACGTTGCCCATTTCGGCCTGGAACTGAAAAACGTGCTGCTGGGCAAGTCGAGCCTGGCCCCGGAACAGGACGATCGCCGCTTCAACGACCCGGCATGGAGCCAGAACCCGCTGTACCGCCGCTACCTGCAAACCTACCTGGCCTGGCGCAGCGAGCTGCAAGACTGGATCGCCAGCAGCGACCTGTCGCCCCAAGACATCAGCCGAGGGCAGTTCGTCATCAACCTGATGACCGAAGCCATGGCCCCTACCAACACCCTGTCCAACCCAGCTGCGCTCAAGCGCTTCTTCGAAACCGGCGGCAAGAGCCTGCTCGATGGGCTGTCGAACCTTGCCCGCGACGTGGTGCATAACGGCGGCATGCCCAGCCAGGTGAACATGAAGGCCTTCGAGGTGGGCAAGAACCTGGGCACCAGCGAAGGCGCCGTGGTGTACCGCAACGATGTGCTCGAGCTGATCCAGTACAGCCCCATCACCGAACAGGTGCATGCGCGGCCCTTGCTGGTGGTGCCCCCGCAAATCAACAAGTTCTATGTGTTCGACCTGAGCCCGGAAAAGAGCCTGGCGCGGTTCTGCCTGCGCTCGCAACAGCAGACCTTCATCATCAGCTGGCGCAACCCGACCAAAGCCCAGCGCGAATGGGGCTTGTCCACCTACATCGATGCGCTCAAGGAAGCCGTCGATGCGGTGCTGGCCATCACCGGCAGCAAAGACCTGAACATGCTCGGTGCCTGCTCTGGTGGCATTACCTGTACAGCCCTGCTGGGCCACTACGCCGCCCTGGGCGAGCACAAGGTCAACGCCCTGACGCTGCTGGTGAGCGTGCTCGACACCACCGTCGATACCCAGGTGGCGTTGTTCGTCGACGAGCAGACCCTGGAGGCCGCCAAGCGCCACTCCTACCAGGCCGGCGTGCTGGAAGGCAGCGACATGGCCAAGGTGTTCGCCTGGATGCGCCCCAACGACCTGATCTGGAATTACTGGGTCAACAACTACCTGCTGGGCAACGAGCCTCCGGTCTTCGACATCCTGTTCTGGAACAACGACACCACGCGCCTGCCGGCAGGCTTTCATGGTGACCTGATCGAGATGTTCAAGAACAACCCGCTGACCCGCCCCGGTGGCCTGGAAGTCTGCGGCACGGCCATCGACCTCAAGCAGGTGCAGTGCGACATCTTCAGCGTGGCTGGCACCGCCGACCACATCACCCCCTGGCAGTCGTGCTATCGCTCGGCGCACCTGTTCGGCGGCAAGGTAGCGTTCGTGCTGTCCAACAGCGGGCATATCCAGAGCATTCTCAACCCGCCGGGCAACCCCAAGGCGCGCTTCATGACCGGGGACGACCGCCCCGGCGACCCGGTGGCCTGGCAAGAGAACGCCATCAAGCATGCCGACTCCTGGTGGCTGTACTGGCAGGGCTGGCTGGCCGAACGGGCCGGCGAGCTGAAAAAGGCCCCCACCCGCCTGGGCAACCGCACCTACCCAGCCGGCGAGGCCGCACCCGGCACCTACGTGCACGAACGCTGAGCCATTGCCCGTGGCGCGCTGCATGGCGCCACGGTGTCTCCTTCACCCAAGAGCCACGCGCATGCCGCAACCCTATATTTTCAGAACCGTCGAGCTGGACAACCAGTCCATCCGTACCGCCGTTCGCCCGGGCAAACCCCACCTCACACCCCTGCTGATCTTCAACGGGATTGGCGCCAACCTGGAACTGGTCTTTCCATTCATCGAAGCGCTGGAACCGGACCTGGAAGTGATCGCCTTCGACGTCCCGGGTGTCGGCGGCTCATCGACACCGCGCCATCCCTACCGCTTCCCGGGGTTGGCCAAGCTCACCGCACGCATGCTCGACTACCTCGATTACGGCCAGGTCAACGTCATCGGCGTGTCCTGGGGCGGCGCGCTGGCCCAGCAGTTCGCCCACGACTACCCCGAGCGCTGCAAGAAGCTGGTGCTTGCCGCCACCGCAGCCGGCGCGTTCATGGTGCCGGGCAAGCCCAAGGTGCTGTGGATGATGGCCAGCCCCCGCCGCTACATCCAGCCGTCTCACGTGCTGCGTATCGCCCCGCTGATCTACGGCGGCGGGTTCCGCCGTGACCCGGATCTGGCCCTGCATCACGCCGCCAAGGTGCGTTCCGGCGGCAAGACCGGCTATTACTGGCAACTGTTCGCCGGGCTTGGCTGGACCAGCATCCACTGGCTGCACAAGATCCGCCAGCCCACCCTGGTGCTGGCCGGCGACGACGACCCGCTGATCCCCCTGATCAATATGCGCCTGCTGGCCTGGCGTATTCCCAATGCCCAGCTACACATTATCGACGACGGCCACCTGTTCCTGATTACCCGGGCCGAGGCAGTGGCCCCGCTCATCATGAAGTTCCTGGAGCAGGAGCGTCAGCGCGCCGTGATGCACCCGCGCCCCGCCTCGGGCGGTTGATCGCCACACGCTAGCCGTAAATGGACTGCACAAGGAGTGTTGCCATGACAGACAAACCGGCCGCAGGCACCCGGGCGCCCCACACCGTCGAACTGCAGATGGAAAATGCCATGGTCGGCCTGCGCGGCCGGGACCTGGTATCGACCCTGCGCAGCGTCGGGCGCCATGGGCTGCGCCACCCATTGCACACCGCCGGCCACCTGCTGGCGCTGGGTGGCCAGTTGGGTCGGGTGCTGCTGGGGGACACACCCCACCAGCCCAACCCCCGCGATGGCCGCTTCAGCGACCCCACCTGGCGCGAAAACCCGCTTTACCGCCGCGGCCTGCAAGCGTGGCTGGCGTGGCAGGGGCAAACCCGGGCGTGGATCGACGAAAGCCACCTGGACGAGGACGACCGGGCCCGGGTGCACTTTCTGTTCAACCTGCTCAACGACGCCCTGGCACCGAGCAATTCGCTGCTCAACCCCCAGGCCGTGAAAACCCTGTTCGATACCGGCGGCCAGAGCCTGGTGCGCGGCGCCGCTCAACTGCTCGAGGACCTGCGCCACAATGGCGGGCTGCCGCGCCAGGTGGACGAGCGCGCCTTCGAAGTGGGCGGCAACTTGGCGACCACCCCTGGCAGCGTGGTGTTTCGCAACGACATGCTGGAGCTGATCCAGTACCAGCCCATGAGCGAAAAGCAGCACGCGCGCCCGCTGCTGGTGGTGCCGCCCCAGATCAACAAGTACTACATCTTCGACCTCAGCCCGGCCAACAGCTTCGTCCAGTACATGCTCAAACACGGTTTGCAGGTATACATGGTCAGCTGGCGCAACCCCGACGCCCGTCACCGCGAATGGGGGCTGTCCAGTTACGTGGCGGCGCTTGAAGCAGCGCTCAACGCCTGCCGCAGCATCAGTGGCAGCCGTGACCCCAACCTGGTTGGCGCCTGTGCAGGCGGCCTGACCATGGCCGCGCTTCAGGGCCACCTGCAAGCCAGGCAACAATTGCGCCGGGTGCGCAGCGCCACCTACCTGGTCAGCCTGCTCGACAGCGCGTTCGACAGCCCCGCCAGCCTGTTCGCCGACGAGCAAACCATCGAGGCTGCCAAACGCCGCTCCTACCAGCGTGGGGTGCTCGACGGTGCTGAAGTCGCGAGGATATTCGCCTGGATGCGGCCCAACGACCTGATCTGGAACTACTGGGTCAACAACTACCTGCTGGGCAAGACGCCCCCGGCCTTCGACATCCTCTACTGGAACGCCGACAACACCCGCCTGCCGGCTGCGCTGCATGGCGACCTGCTGGACTTCTTCAAGCTGAACCCGCTGACCCGGCCCGGGGGGCTTGAGGTGTGCGGTTCGCCCATCGACCTGCAGCAGATCAACATCGACAGTTTCACAGTGGCCGGCAGCAACGATCACATCACCCCGTGGGACGCGGTGTACCGCTCGGCAACCCTGCTGGGCGGCAAGCGCCGCTTCATACTCGCCAACAGTGGGCATATCCAGAGCATCATCAACCCCCCAGGCAACCCCAAGGCGTATTACCTGGACAACCCGCAGCTGCCGGGCGACCCACGTGCCTGGTTCCATGATGCCCAGCGCAGCGAGGGCAGCTGGTGGCCGCTATGGATGACGTGGATAAAGGCGCGCTCAGGCCCGCTCAGGCCGCCCAAAGGCCTACCGGGCAACGCCACCTACCCGGCGCTGGGCCCTGCACCCGGTACTTACGTGTTGACCCGATGAGCGTGCCGACCGCATGAAAACCCGCGACCGTATCCTTGCCTGCGCCCTGGCGCTGTTCAACGGCAAAGGCGAGCCTAACGTTTCCACGCTGGAAATCGCCAACGAGCTGGGTATCAGCCCGGGTAACCTCTATTACCACTTTCACGGCAAGGAGCCTTTGGTACTGGGGCTGTTCGAACGCTTCGAGGAAGCGTTGATGCCCTTGCTGGACCCGCCTGTGAACCTGCGCCTGGAGGCCGAGGACTACTGGTTGTTCCTGCACCTGATCGTGGAGCGCATGGCCGAGTACCGGTTCCTGTTCCAGGACATGTCCAACCTGGTGGGGCGCCTGCCCAGGCTGGCCCGTGGCATGCGCCGCCTGATCAACGCGCTGAAGCATACATTGGCGGCGCTGCTGGCGAGCCTCAAAGACCAGGGGCTGGTAGAGAGCGATACCCAGGCGTTGGGGCAGTTGGTGGAACAGATCACCCTGGCCCTGCTGTTCTCGCTGGATTACCAGCGGGTGCTGGGCCGCGAGGGGGATGTGGGGGTTGTTGTGTATCAGGTGATGCTGCTGGTGGCCCCGCACCTGCAGCCTGCTGCCCGTGCTGCGGCTGAACAACTGGCGCAGGGTTATCTCAGGGGTTACAGGTGCCCACCTTGAGGGTGGTTTCGCCTGTGAGACAGAGCGCCGCCAGCGCGGCGCTCGATCTACGCCCCCATACAACCCAAGGCATACGCCTGGTAGCCATCACGCGGCCCCGGCCACCCCATGCAAACTGACTTGCGTCAGGCCTGTGGACCATCGCCAGCGGCAGCGGACGCCGTGGTGGTAGATGCCGCCGGGGCAGCCGCTGGCTTGGCCGGGGCTTTTCGGGTTGCGGGTTTTTTCGCAGCGGTGGTTTTTGCAGCAGCCGGCTTGGCGGCTGCAGGTTTGACCGCCGCCGTCCTGGTCGCAGGCTTGGCCGCTGTGGCCTTGGCCAGTGGCTTGGCGGCAGTGCCGGAAGCCGGTTTGGCGGCAGCGGCACGGGTAGAAGCTGGCTTGGCCGAAGCGCCGGTGAGCTTCTCGATCTGCTTGGTAAGGGCCTCTACCTGGCCTTGCAGGGCCTTGATCTCATTGCGGCTTGGCACACCCAGGCGCGAGATTGCACTGTTCAGGCGCTTGTCGAAGGCCTCTTCCAGTTCGCTCCATTTGCCCAGGGCCCGGTCCTTCACCCCTGCCACACGCGAAGAAGCAGACGACTTGGCGGTGTCGGCCACGTCATCGGCAGCTTTCTTGGCCTTCTTTTCGGCCTTCTCACCGTCCTTGACCAGCGAGTCGAACAGCTTGGGGCCGTCCTGATCGATTTTGGAATAGATGCCCAGCCCCGCCAGCCAGATTTTGCGGGAGTACTTCTCAACCCCCCCGACCCAGGAGCTACCGTCTTTTTCAGCGTTCTTCTTGCCAGCCATCCTGCTCTCCTTGTGGTTTACGCGCGCCTCAACGGAAGGTGTAGACGCAATACCCAGGCGCTTCAAGGCGCCACGTACCCGTGCGTCGTAACCGTGGGCCAAACCATCAAGGTAGGAGGTGAATTTAGAAACGTCACCCTAAGGTGAACAGCGCATGCGCACGGTGACTCACACCAGTGCCTTGTCCAGGGCGCGTTCGATTTCGCCCTTGATGGTGCCGCTCATCATCGACAGCATCATGCCCAGCTTCAGGTCGACACGAATGCTGTCTTCACCGATGTGCACGCTACCGTTGGCGCCACCGCGGGCCACATCGACCCGGTCGCCATTCCAGGTGGCCTTCAAGTCGTACTCGCGGCTGAGCTTGTCGACCAGCGCCTGCGCCTTGGCACGGGCGGCCTCACGGCCGAGGGTGTGTTTGCGTTCGACGCTGATCTGGGTCATGCAGGTGTTCCTGAAGATGTAGACATAATTGGCATTATGCCCGCCCCTGCCCAACGGCACACCCCGCCAAGACAAATCCGCGCGTTCGCCCTAGAATGGCGGTAATTTTTTTCGGTGAAGCGATATGAACGACCAGCGCAAAGGCGACCACGCCGAACCCACCACCCATTTTGGCTATCAGGACGTGCCTGAAAGCCAGAAGGCGAAAAAAGTCGCCGAAGTGTTCCATTCGGTAGCCGCCAAGTACGACCTGATGAACGACGTGCTGTCCGGCGGCATGCACCGCCTCTGGAAGCGCTTCACCATCGAACTGTCGGGTGTACGCACCGGCAACCGTGTGCTGGACATCGCCGGCGGCACGGGCGACCTGGCCGCCAAGTTCTCGCGCCTGGTCGGCCCGACTGGCCAGGTTGTATTGGCTGACATCAACGAATCGATGCTCAAGGTGGGTCGCGACCGCCTGCTCGACCGTGGCGTGGCAGGCAATATCGAGTTCGTCCAGGCTGATGCCGAAAAGCTGCCCTTCCCCGACAACCACTTCGACTGCGTGACCATCGCCTTCGGCCTGCGCAACGTCACCCACAAGGAAGACGCCATCCGCTCGATGCTGCGGGTGCTCAAGCCTGGCGGGCGGCTGCTGGTGCTGGAATTCTCCAAACCGACCAACAAATTCATGTCCAAGGCCTACGATGCCTACTCGTTCGCCTTCATGCCGCTGGCCGGCAAGCTGATCACCAACGATTCGGAAAGCTACCGCTACCTGGCCGAGTCCATCCGCATGCACCCGGACCAGGAAACCCTCAAGGCAATGATGGTTGCAGCCGGCTTTGACCGCGTTACCTACCACAACATGACCAGCGGCATCGTTGCCGTGCACCGGGGGATCAAACCCTGATGCTGCTGGCCGGGCTGCTCGCCAGCGTGGAGCACGGGCTCAACCGCATCCTGCGCATGGACAGCACGGCCATGCCGCGCCTGGCTGCACTGGAGGGCAAGGTCATCGAGATCGACTGCCAGCAACCGGCCTTGCAGGTGTTCATCCTGCCGGACGAGCAGGGGCTGATGCTCGCCAGCAGTTGGGAAGGCAGCGTTGACTGCACCCTGCGCGCCCCCGCCGGCAGCCTCGCCCAACTGGCCCTGGCCCGGGACAAAACCGCCGTGCTGCATAGCCCTCAGGTGGAGCTGCACGGTGATACCGCTGCACTGCTCGACCTGTTCGGCATCCTCCAGGATCTGGAACTGGACTGGGAACACGAGCTGCAGAACTGGCTGGGCCCCGTGCCCACTGCGCTGCTTGCAGGCCATGTTCGCCTGCGTGCCCGCTGGACACGCCAGAGCCTGGCCCGCTTGAGCCAGAGCCTGTCCGAATACCTGGCAGAAGAGTCACGTACACTGGTGGGCAAGCGCGAGGCCGAAGCGGCCTTCAGCGAAATAGACACCCTGAAGCTCGACACCGAACGCCTCGAGGCGCGCCTCAAACGCCTCTCCCGATCCCTTGATACCAGCGATAACGCATGAAGTTGCTCGCCGTCCGCCGTCTTTTCCGTATTCAGCGTGTCGTCATCCGGTACCGGCTGGACGACCTGCTGTTCGACTACCCGCTGCCTTGGTGGCTGATGAGCCTGCGCCTGCTGATGCCCTGGCGCTGGCTGCCACGCCGCGCCAGTGAGCTCAGCCGCGGTGCACGCCTGCGCCTGGCATTGCAGGACCTGGGGCCTATTTTCATCAAGTTCGGCCAGCTGCTGTCCACCCGCCGCGACCTGCTGCCCACCGACATTGCCGACGAGCTGATGCTGTTGCAGGACCGGGTACCGCCCTTCGACCCGCAGAAGGCCGTGGCACTGATCGAGGCGCAACTGGGCGCCACGGTTGCCGAGGTGTTCAGCCGTTTCGACGTGGAACCCCTGGCGTCTGCTTCGGTGGCGCAGGTGCATGCCGCGCGCCTGAAAAGCGGTGAGGAAGTGGTGGTAAAGGTGGTGCGCCCCGGCCTCAAACCGGTGATCGCCGCCGACATCGCCTGGCTGTTCCTGATCGCCAAGGGCGCCGAGCGCATCTCTGCCGATGCCCGCCGCCTGCACCCGGTGGACGTGGTGTGCGACTACGAAAAAACCATCTACGACGAGCTCGACCTGCTGCGTGAGGCCGCCAACTCCAGCCAGCTGCGGCGCAACTTCGAAGGCTCCGACCTGATGTACGTGCCCCAGGTGTACTGGGACTGGTGCCGCCCCAAGGTGCTGGTGATGGAGCGCATCTACGGCGTGCCGGTCACCGACATGGCCACCCTGGCCGACCAGGGCACCGACATGAAGATGCTGGCCGAGCGCGGTGTGGAGGTGTTCTTCACCCAGGTGTTCCGGGACAGTTTCTTCCACGCCGACATGCACCCGGGCAACATCTTCGTCAGCACCGTCAAGCCGTGGAGCCCGAAGTACATCGCCATCGACTGCGGCATCGTCGGCAGCCTGACCGACGAGGACCAGGACTACCTGGCGCGTAACCTGATCGCCTTCTTCAAGCGCGACTACCGCCGTGTCGCCCAGTTGCACATCGACTCCGGCTGGGTGCCTGCCAACACCAAGGTCAACGAATTCGAAGCAGCAATCCGTACGGTGTGCGAGCCCATCTTCGAAAAGCCGTTGAAGGACATTTCGTTCGGCCAGGTACTGATGCGCCTGTTCCAGACCGCGCGCCGCTTCAACATGGAAGTGCAGCCGCAGCTGGTGCTGTTGCAAAAGACCTTGCTCAACATCGAGGGCCTGGGCCGCCAGCTGTACCCCGAGCTGGACCTGTGGAGCACTGCCAAGCCCTACCTGGAACGCTGGATGCGCGACCGCATGAGCCCCAAGGCCGTGCTCGGCAACCTGCATAGCCAGGTCGAACAGCTGCCGCACCTGGCCAACATGACCCGCGACCTGCTGGAACGGCTGTCGCAGCCGCACCTGCACGACCCACAATTGCCTGAGCGTCGCCGCCAGGGTGACCACTGGGCACTGCGCCTGTTGGGTGCAGGCCTGTTGGGCGGCGGGGCGGTGCTGGCTGCCACTGCGGCCCAGGCCGGCAGCCTGGCGGCCCCTGCGGCGTGGCCGGCCTGGCTGATGCTGGCCGCAGGCCTTTACCTGGTCGTGCGCCAATAGCCAGCCGCGCCTGCGGCTGGCACACTAGCGCAAGGGCCCGGGACAGAAACGGGCCGGCTTTGGAGTCGACGATGAAAGACTGGCTGGACGAGATCAAGTGGAACAGCGATGGCCTGGTACCGGCCATCGCCCAGGACCACAAGACCGGACGCGTACTGATGATGGCCTGGATGAACCGCGAAGCGCTGGCCCTGACGGCCGCCGAGGAACGGGCTATCTACTGGTCGCGTTCGCGTGGCAAGCTGTGGCGCAAGGGTGAAGCGTCCGGTCACGTGCAGAAGCTGCATGAAATGCGCCTGGACTGCGACGCCGACGTGATCATCCTGATGGTCGAGCAACTGGGCCATATTGCCTGCCATACCGGTCGCGAAAGCTGCTTCTACCGCGTGTATGAAGGCGGCCAGTGGAAAACCGTCGACCCGGTCCTGAAAGACCCCGATGCCATCTACAGCGCAGGACACTGACATGAGCGACACCCTCAACCGCCTGGCCGAAGTGCTGGAAGAACGCAAGCAAGCGGCTCCAGACAGCTCCTACGTGGCCAGCCTGTACCACAAGGGTTTGAACAAGATCCTCGAAAAGCTCGGTGAAGAGTCGGTGGAAACCATCATCGCCGCCAAGGACGCCGCCATCAGCAAAGACTGCAGCGATGTCATCTACGAAACAGCCGACCTGTGGTTCCACAGCATGGTGATGCTCAGTGCCCTGGGCCAGCACCCCCAGGCTGTGCTGGATGAACTGGAGCGGCGCTTCGGCTTGTCCGGGCACGACGAGAAGGCTGCACGCCAGCCGTCTGCCTGACAGAAACACGGTCCGCACAGGGCCAATACACATTGTTCAGGAGTACGAAATGGGTATCTTTGACTGGAAACACTGGATCGTCCTGCTGGTCGTCGTGGTGCTGGTCTTCGGCACCAAGAAGCTGAAGAACTTCGGCAGCGACCTGGGCGAGTCGATCAAGGGCTTCCGCAAGGCCATGAGCGAAGAAGAGAACAAGCCGGCCGAGCCTACGCCACCGCCAGCCCAGCCCGTTCCCCCGGTGCAGCCGGTGCAGAACACCGCCCAGGCCAACCAGGGCCATACCATCGATGGTCAGGCACAGCCGGTCCACGAGCCGCAGCGGAAAGACTGACCTATGTTCGGCATCAGTTTCAGCGAGCTGCTGCTCGTCGGCCTGGTCGCGCTGCTGGTGCTCGGCCCCGAGCGCCTGCCAGGGGCGGCGCGCACGGCCGGCCTGTGGATAGGCCGCCTAAAGCGCAGCTTCAACAGCATCAAGATGGAAGTCGAGCGCGAGATCGGCGCCGACGATATCCGTCGCCAGCTGCATAACGAGCACATTCTGCAGATGGAAGAGGAAGCCAAGCGCATCCTCAACCCGAACGCGACACCCACGCAGCCCACGGTCACCACCGCCACGGTGCAGCCACCTGCGGGCCTGGAACCCAAGCCCAGCGAGCCGCCGGCCGCCCCGGCCACACCCTCCGAACCGCCACAACCGCCGCGAGTACCATGAGCGAGAACCCGGAACACGATCAGCCCATGCCGCTGGTTTCGCACCTTACCGAACTGCGCACCCGCCTGCTGCGTTGCGTAGCGGTCATTTTCCTGATTTTTGCCGGGTTGTTCTCCTTCGCCCAGCAGATCTACACCCTGGTGTCGGCACCGCTGCGTGACCACCTACCGGCCAACGCCACGATGATCGCCACCGACGTGGCTTCGCCGTTCCTGACCCCGTTCAAGCTGACCATGATCGTGTCGCTGTTCCTGGCGATCCCGTTCATCCTGCAGCAGATCTGGGGCTTTATCGCGCCGGGCCTGTACCGTCACGAAAAGCGCATCGCCATCCCGCTGCTGGTTTCCAGCATCCTGCTGTTCTATGCCGGCATGGCGTTTGCGTATTTTCTGGTGTTTCCGCTGATATTCGGCTTCTTTGCCAGTGCGACCCCAGAAGGCGTGTCGATGATGACTGACATCGCCAGCTACCTGGACTTCGTGATGACGCTGTTCTTCGCCTTCGGCGTGGCCTTCGAAATCCCCGTGGCCGTGGTGCTGCTGGTGTGGATTGGCGTCGTGGATGTGAAGTACCTGAAAAAGATCCGCCCCTACGTGATCATCGGCTGCTTCGTGGTGGGCATGGTGCTGACACCGCCCGACATCTTCTCCCAAACGCTGCTGGCAGTGCCCATGTGGCTGTTGTTCGAAATCGGCGTGCTGTGCGGCAGCCTGATTCGCAAGCGAAGCGCAGGTGAGCCAGACGCAGGCGACCACCAAGACCAGCCGCCTGCGAGCCAACCGTGAACCTGTTGCTGCTTGAGGAGGCCGACTTCGTGTCGGCCGACCGTGTGGTACTCGCCGACCGGCGCTTTACCCACATGCAGCACATCCACCGCGTGGTGGAGGGTGATTCGCTGCGCGTGGGCCGCATCAACGGCATGATGGGCAAGGCCACGGTGGTGCGGCTGGCGCCGCACGAGGCTGAGCTTGAGGTCAGCTTCGACCAGCCGCCGCCAGCCAAACTGCCGCTGACCCTGGTGCTGGCCGTGCCGCGCCCGAAAATGCTGCGCAGGCTGTTCCAGACGGTCGCCACCCTGGGCGTGCCCAGGCTCATTCTGGTGAACAGCTACAAGGTCGAGAAGAGCTTCTGGCAAACGCCGTTCCTGCACCCTGACGCCATTCGTGAGAACCTGGTACTAGGGCTGGAGCAGGCACGTGACACCGTGCTGCCCGAGGTCATCATCGAAAAGCGCTTCAAGCCGTTCGTGGAAGACCGCCTGCCCGCCATCGCAGCCGGCACCCTCGGGCTGGTTGGCCACCCCGGCCCCTACCCCGCCTGCCCACGGGCAGTGGAACAAGCAGTGACCCTGGCCATCGGCCCGGAGGGCGGCTGGATACCCTACGAGGTCGACCTGCTTGCCAATGCCGGCTTGGCGCCGGTGCAACTGGGGGATCGCATACTGCGGGTGGAAACGGCGGTCACCGCGCTCTTGTCGCGAATTTTCTGACAAGTTAGTCAGCATTTTCCACCATCAAGTTTCCCTCTCCCGGGCCGATGGCCTTGGCAACAACAATGAATCGTGCTGCCAAGCCGCCAGGGAGTTACCTATGAATCGATGGTTAACCCAGCTACTGGGAAACGTGAGCGTCATCCGCAAACTGGGGCTGGGTTTCGGCCTGGTCCTGCTGTTGACGCTGAGCACTACCCTGACTGGCTGGCACGGCATGGACAGCATCATTGGCCGCGGTGACAAGCTGGGCAACATCTCGCTGATCCAGCAATACACACAAGAACTGCGCATCGCCCGGCAGCAGTACGAGCGCCAGCGCGACGAGGCCTCCATAGGCGAACTGGACAAGGCCTTGGCCAACCTCGACCGGCAGGTGCAGTTGATGCTGGGGCAGATCGAGCAGCCTGCCGACCACCAGCGCCTCGAGCAGCAGCGCGATGCGGTTGCCGGTTATCAGCAGGCCTTCGTCGCGTTGAAACAGGCCGGCCAGCGCCGCGAAGCCAGCCGCCAAGTACTGGGCGACAGTGCCGACAAGGCTGTGGAGCTGATCGGCCGGGTGCAACAGCGGTTGCTCGAAGCCGGTGACATTACCCCATACAACCAGGTGGTCACGGTCAGCAGCCTGCTGCAGCAGGCGCGCTTCCAGGTGCGCGGTTACACCTACAGCGGTAATGCCGAGTACCAGCAAACCGCGCTCAAGGCCATCGACCAGGCGGTGACAGAGCTGCGCGCACTGCCGGCCAGGCTGCCGGCCGAATACGCCGCAGGCCTGGACGACGCTGCGACCGCCATGGGCGGCTATCGCGATGCGGTGCTGCAGTTCGGCCAGGCCCAGGCGGCCAGTGCCCAGGCGTTGCAGGGCATGGTCGAACAAGGTGCCGTGCTGATGCAGACCAGCCAGGCCATGACCACCTCGCAGACATCCGTGCGTGACGCAGCCGCCGCCCAGGCCAAAGTGCTGCTGGCCGTGGCCACCGTGCTGGCGCTGGCCCTGGGTTTGCTGGCTGCCTGGGCTATCACCAGGCAGATCATCGTGCCCCTGCGCGAGGTGCTGCGCAGTACCGAACGCGTAGCCAGCGGTGACCTCACCCTGAACGAGCAGCGCCCTCGCGGTGACGAACTGGGCCAGTTGCAAGCCAGCGTTCAGCGCATGACCCGCGGCCTGCGCGAGCTGATTGGCGGCATTGGCGACGGGGTTACCCAGATCGCCAGTGCGGCAGAGGAGCTGTCTGCAGTGACCGAGCAGACGAGTGCCGGCGTCAGCAACCAGAAGGTCGAGACCGACCAGGTCGCCACCGCCATGAACCAGATGACCGCCACCGTTCACGAGGTGGCGCGCAATGCCGAACAGGCCTCGGAGGCCGCGCTGATGGCCGACCAGCAGGCCCGTGAAGGAGACCGGGTGGTGAACGAGGCGGTGGCGCAGATCGAGCGCCTGGCCCGTGAAGTGGTCAACTCCAGCGAGGCCATGAGCCAGCTCAAGGGCGAGAGCGACAAGATCGGCAGCGTGCTGGATGTGATCAAGTCGGTGGCCCAGCAGACCAACCTGTTGGCACTCAATGCGGCCATCGAAGCTGCCCGGGCTGGTGAAGCCGGGCGCGGGTTCGCCGTGGTGGCCGACGAGGTACGCAGCCTGGCGCAACGCACCCAGCAGTCGACCGAAGAGATCGAAGAGTTGATCGCCGGCCTGCAAAGCGGCACCCAGCGTGTGGCCAGCGTGATGGACAACAGCCGCCAGTTGACTGACAACAGTGTGGAGCTGACCCGCCGCGCCGGCACTTCGCTGGATACCATCACCCGCACCGTGTCGTCGATCCAGGCCATGAACCAGCAGATCGCCACAGCCGCCGAGGAACAGACCGCCGTTGCCGAGGAAATCAACCGCAGCGTGATCAATGTGCGCGATATCTCCGACCAGACTTCGTCGGCCAGTGAGCAGACGGCAAGCTCCAGCGTGGAGCTGGCGCGGTTGGGCACGCACCTGCAGGGTTTGGTAGGCCGGTTCAGGCTATGATCCGGCAACGAGCATAGGTAATTCTTCGTACAGCACAGGGTGAAGATTCCTACCTGATTATCAGGTCAAGTCCTACACCTGCTCCGCCGATTGGCAAGGGTGTGATGCGCGCAAAGCGCTTGCATCCCCTTTCCAACCGAACGGAGACTCACCATGCTCGGCTACCTGAACCGCAAGCTCGGCAATATCAGCGTCGCAGCCAAGCTGGCCCTCGGCTTTGCCGTGGTCCTGCTGCTGACGCTGATCACCACCATCAGCGGATGGCGCGCCCTCGATGGCGCGATTGTCCGCTCACAGCAGCTCAGCGAAATAGGCCGCATCAACGACCTGACCAAGGACCTGCGCGCTGAACGCATCACTTACCGTGTGCTGAACGACGACACCAGCAAGGCACGCATCGCCAGCATTCTGGAGCAGCTGGACACCATGCTGACCACCCTGCAACAACGCAGCAGCGTGGAAGAATCGCGGCAGATCCTCACGGACAAACTCGCCCTGCTGCAGCAACTGCGCGGCGATTTTGCCGAGCTGCAACGCACAACGGCCGGCCGCAGCACACTGCGTGAAGCCATGCAGGCGCAACAGGAACGGCTCAACGCTGCCATCGACGAGCTGGAAACCCAGGCACTGCTGAAGATGCCAGCGGACGGCCAGCAAGGCGGCGTACTGGGCATGATGGACACCCTCAGCCGCCATGTGGAAAGCGCCAACCAGCAGAGCCTGATGCCCGCCTACACCTTCTCGCCCATGGAGGATTTCGCCAAGGTGGGCGACAAGGCGCTGGACGCCGCCGACACCAGCCTTGGCCAGTTGATCAAGGCCGTGGCACCACTGGGCCTGCCCCGCACCGTGACAGAGCTGCCAGGCAGCGAGCTGGCCAGGTACCGAGCGGCTGTCGAGCAGTACCGCCGCGCTGCACTGCGTGCCGAACAGTTGCAGAACGGCATGGAGAAAAAGGGTGATGAACTGCGCGCGGTCAGCCTGGAGCTGGGCAAGCGCAAGGTGGAGCAGCGCGACCGTGAGGCGCTGGCGGCGCGTTCACTGCTTACCAGCGTCGCCCTGCTGGCGCTGGTAGTGGGGGTGATTGCCGGGTGGCTGATTACCCTGCAGATCACCCAGCCGCTGCGCCAGACCCTGGTGGTGGCGGCGCGCATCGCCAAGGGCGACCTGAGCCAGGTAGAAACCGTGCAGCGGCGTGACGAGATGGGCCAGTTGCAGACCAGCATGCGCGAAATGACCCTGAGCCTGCGCGAGCTGATTGGCGGCATCGACAAGGGTGTGGGGCAACTTTCCCAGGCTGCCACGCAACTGGCAGCCAGCAGCGAGGACACCAAGCTGCGGATCAGCCAGCAACGCGAAGAAACCGACCAGGTGGCCACCGCCATGAACCAGATGAGCGCCACGGTACAAGAGGTCGCGCAGAACGCTGAACAGGCCTCGATGGCCGCGACCAACGCGGACCAGCAGGCCCAGGAGGGCGACCAGGTGGTGGCTGAAGCCATCGGCCGTATCGAACAGCTGGCCGGGCAGATGGACCATTGCCTGGCAGCCATGCAGCACCTGGCCGGCGAAAGCCAGCGTATCGGCAGCATTCTGGACGTGATCAAGTCGGTGTCCGAACAGACCAACCTGCTGGCCCTCAATGCCGCCATCGAAGCGGCAAGGGCCGGTGAAGCAGGGCGCGGCTTCGCCGTGGTGGCCGATGAAGTACGCGGCCTGGCCCAGCGTACGTCCACCGCGACCGAAGAGATCGGCCAACTGATAGACAGCCTGCACAACGGCACCGATGAAGTGACCCGGTTGCTCGACAACAGCAAGAACCTCACCGAACAGAGCGTGGAACTGAGCCGCAGGGCCGGGCATGCGTTAAGCCAGATCACCGATACGGTGTCGAGCATCCAGGGCATGAACCAGCAGATCGCCACGGCCAGCGAGCAGCAGAGCGTGGTGGCCGAGCAGATCAACCGGAGCGTGCTGAATGTGCGCGACGCGTCCGATCAGACCAGTGTCGCCAGCGAGCAGACGGCCGAATCCAGCGGCGAGCTGGAACAACTCGGCCAGCAACTACGCGGGATGGTGGGGCGTTTCAACATCTGAGGGGGTGAGGCAGCCCAGGTATGGGAGCAACTGTCTTACACAAAAACTCGCGGTTGGCGCAATTCTTGTGGGAGCGGGTTTACCCGCGAATGCTCTGCCTCTGCGTTCGCGGATAAACACGCCCCCACCGGCCTCACAGTACCTGGCGCAGAAACGCCTGGGCGCGCGGGTCTTTCGGAGCCGCAAAGAACGCTGCCGGCGCCGAGTCTTCCAGCAGCTTGCCATGGTCGAAGAAAAGCACCCGGTCCGCCACTTCGCGGGCAAAGCCCATTTCGTGGGTGACGCAGACCATGGTCATGCCTTCCAGGGCCAGGGTTTTCATCACATCCAGCACCTCGCCGACCATTTCCGGGTCCAGCGCCGAGGTCGGCTCGTCGAACAGCATCACCTTGGGGTCCATGGCCAGAGCCCTGGCAATGGCCACCCGCTGCTGCTGCCCACCCGACAGCCGCGAGGGATACTCGTTGGCCTTCTCCGCAATACCCACCTTGTGCAGCAGCGCACGGGCCTTGGCTTCGCGTTCGGCCTTGCTGCGCTTGCGCACCACCTTCTGCGCCAGGCAGAGGTTTTCCAGCACGGTCATGTGCGGGAACAGGTTGAAGTGCTGAAACACCATGCCGACTTCACGGCGGTAGGCGTTGATATCGGTTTTCGGGTCAGCCAACGGCAGCCCATCAATGGCTACATGGCCCTGGTCGAAATGCTCCAGGCCATTGAGGCAGCGCAGGAAGGTCGACTTGCCAGACCCCGACGGGCCCAGCACCACCACTACCTCGCCCTTGGCCACTTGCGTGGAAACGTTATCCACAGCCCGCACCACATGGCCACGGGTGTCGAATACCTTCAGCAGGTCACGAACTTCAATCACTTTGCGCAAGCCTCCGCTCAAGCCGGCTGGCGATATGCGACAGCGGCAGGTTGATCAGCAGGTACAGGCCTGCCACGCAGAACCAGATCTCGAAGGTGGAGAACGACGTAGTGATGGCTTCGCGACCACTCTTGGTCAGCTCGGTGATGGCGATCACCGATACCAGCGAGGTGTCCTTGACCAAGCTGATGAACTGCCCGGCCAACGGGGGCAGTACACGCTTGAACGCCTGCGGCAGGATGACGTGGCGCATCGACTGCGCGCCGTTCAGGCCCAGCGAGCGGGCTGCTTCGTTCTGGCCCCTGGCGATCGACTGCACACCCGCGCGGACAATTTCTGCCACGTAGGCGCCGGTGAACAGCGCCAGCGCGGCGACACCGGCGAACTCGCGGGACAGGTTGAGCACCGTGCCGATGAAGAAGTAGAAGATGAAGATCTGCACCAGCAGCGGCGTGCCGCGTACCAGTTCTACGTAGACAGTCGACAGGTCATGCAGGGTGGGGTTAGTGGACAACCGGCACAACCCGGCGAACAGGCCGATTACCAGGCCTAGCGCCCCGGACACCACCGAAATCCACAAGGTGGTCCACAAGCCCCAGGCCAGCGGGCCGGCAGCCCAATGGCGGGTGACACCAATCTGGTCGCCTTCGGCGACATCGTCGCCCCGGCTCAATTGCAGGCTGTCCCTGGCCACGTCCAGCACCTGCTGGTCGCCGTTTTCATCCTTGAGGGTAACGCGGGCGTTGTCGCCGGCCACGACGATATCCTGCACGGTGCCATAACCGGCCGCGCGCTGTACGTCTTCGGCCTGGTAGGCGAAGTACTGCGGCACGCGGTTCCAGCGCCACTCGTAGGAAATCATCGAGGTGGCCATGTACAGGCTGAACGCCAGGCCCACCAGCACCAGCGCGGTCAGGCCATGCCAGGGCCACCGGGCTTTGTTGTGTTTGATCACGGGGTTACTCCAGAAAACGGCAAGCCGCAAGCCACAGGCTGCAGGCAGAAACGGTCGGCGTCTGCCTGCAACCTGCAGCTTGCGGCCTGGGGATGCCTCTTATTCCATGTCCTTCAGCCAGTCCTTGTTCTTGAACCACTTGTCGTGGATACGATCGTAGGTCCCGTCATGCTTGATCTGGTGCAGGAAGTTGTTGATGAAGTTGATGCTGTCGTAGTCGCCCTTCTTCAGGCCGAAGGCCAGCGGCTCGTAGGTGAAGGGTTCTTCGAGGAACAGCAGCTTGCCAGCACCGGCCTTCTCCACAGCCACCACGTTGTACGGTGCGTCGTAGACGAAAGCATCTGCCTTGCCGTTGACCACGTCCATGACCGCTTCCTGCTCGTTGTCATAGCCATGGTACTTGGCTTTGCCGATCAGCTTCTTGGCGACCATTTCGCCGGTGGTGCCCAGCTTGGAGGTGAGGCGATACTTCTCATTGTTCAGGTCTTTGTACGACTTGATCTCGCCGGCCAGCTCCTTGCGAATCAGCAGGGTCTGGCCCACGACGATGAAGGGTTCGCTGAAGTTCAGGCGCAGGTTGCGCTCCTGGGTCAGGGTCATGCCGCTGCCGATCATGTCGAACTTGTCGGTCAGAAGGGCTGGGATGATGCCGTCGTAGGCCGTGGAAACCGCCTCGAACTTCACGCCCATCGACTTGGCCATGGCCTTGAGGATGTCCACCTCGAAGCCGATGATCTCGCCGCGCTTGTTGGTCATCTGGAACGGCATGTAGGTTGGGTCCATGCCCACCCGCAAGGTACCGCGCTTGACCGCTTCGTCGATGGCGCCTGCCTGTACGGCCGTCACGGCGACCAGTGCGGTAACACCCACCAGCAGTCGCGAAAGGTATTTCTTGAACATCACCAAGTCCCCTGGAAATAAAAGTAGCGAATCTTTTTTATTGGCACGGCCGTACTGGCCGCTGCGTACTGTCGGAGAGGGATGCTAACGCATGGTGGGCTGGGGACCTAGAGCTGGCGGGGACTTTGTTGGCCAAAATCAGCCTGGGCCCTGAAAAGCTTCGCGGGTAAACCCGCGCCTACAGGGATTGCGCCCGCATTTGGATTTTGTGGAAGACAGTTGCCCCCACAGGGTGTATGCACAACCCTGTGGGAGCGGGTTTACCCGCGAAGAGGCCTGTCAGGCGAGTGCCGGTTGGCCTTCGTTCTCCGGGTGCAGCGGCAGCAGCGGCGAATGCGGGTCGTTCTTGATCGACGCACGCCATGCATCGATCCAGGCCGCATTGTGCTCGGCCCATACCTGCTCGTGCAGGCGGGTCAACGCCACCGGGTCGCTGAGCAACGCCAGGCGGGTGTTGAGGTCCAGCCCCTTCGGGCCAACCTCCATCGCCTTGGCCACCCGTTCAACGCGCAACGCTTCGATGGGCGCTGCCTGACCGTGGCGCGCGGTGGCCATGGCGCAGGCCAGGGCATTCTGGCGTGGGTCGACCACTGCCCGCACGAAGCCGTCATGCAGGGCATGCCAGCGGTTCTCGTGGGTGTACTGGTCGGTGGCCAGCAGCTCCTGCGGCGTGGCGTATTCTTCCGGGATGAGGAACAGCTTCTCATCCTTGGCCGCCAGGCCCAGGCGCGTGCGGCTGGAAATCACCGACACAGGGATCGACAGCACCAGCGAACCGACGATTGGCGCCAGCCACCACAGGAAGCTCGGGTTCAGCCACGCCACCAGCCCAGCCCAGGCAAAGCCCAGCAGGGTTTGCGGGCCATGACGGCGCAGCGCTTCGCTCCACGGGGTGGAGTCGTCATCGCGCTGCGGCGAGTTCCAGGTCGCCGCCCAGCCCAGGAACGCGGCCAGCACGAACCGGGTGTGGAAGATCATGCGCACCGGTGCCAGCAGCATGGAGAACAGCATCTCCATCAGCATCGACAGGGTGACCTTGATGCGCCCCCCGAACTCGGTGGCGCCCTTGGCCCAGATCAGGATCACGCTGAGCAGCTTGGGCAAGAACAGCAACACGATGGTGGTGGAGAACAGCGCAACGGCTTTTTCCGGGTGCCACTGTGGCCACAACGGGTACAACTGGTAGGGCTCGATGAAGTACTGCGGCTCCATCAGCGTGTTGGTGGCCAGCAACGCGGTGGACAGCACCAGGAACAGGAACCACAACGGTGCCGACAGGTACGACATCACCCCTGTGAGGAACACCGCACGGTGCACCGGGTGCATGCCCTTCACCAGGAACAGGCGGAAGTTCATCAGGTTGCCGTGGCACCAGCGGCGGTCGCGCTTGAGCTCGTCCAGCAGGTTGGGCGGCAGCTCTTCATAACTGCCTGGCAGGTCGTAGGCGATCCACACCCCCCAGCCGGCACGGCGCATCAGCGCTGCCTCGACGAAGTCGTGGGACAGGATCGCACCGGCGAACGCACCCTTGCCGGGCAACGGCGCCAGGGCGCAGTGCTCGATGAAGGGCTTCATGCGAATGATCGCGTTATGCCCCCAGTAGTGCGACTCACCCAGCTGCCAGAAGTGCAGGCCGGCGGTGAACAGCGGGCCGTATACACGGGTAGCGAACTGCTGCATGCGCGCATACAGGGTGTCCATGCCAGAGGCCTTGGGCCCGGTCTGGATGATACCGGCATCCGGGTTGGCCTCCATCAGGCGCACCAGGCTGCTCAGGCATTCGCCGCTCATCACGCTGTCGGCGTCGAGCACGACCATGTACTTGTAGTCGGCGCCCCACCGACGGCAGAAGTCGTCGAGGTTGCCGCTCTTGCGCTTCACCCGGCGCCGACGGCGGCGGTAGAAGATACGGCCGAAGCCTTTGGTTTCACGGCACACATCCAGCCAGGCCTGTTGCTCGGCCACGGCGATGTCGGTGTCGTTGGTATCGCTGAGCACGAAGAAGTCGAAACGGTCGAGGTTGCCGCTGGCCGCCACCGACTCGAAGGTGGCGCGCAAGCCGGCGAACACCCGGGGTACGTCTTCGTTGCAAATCGGCATCACCAGCGCGGTACGCGCATCGGCAGCGATCGGCTCGTTACCGGCACTGCTGCCGGAAATCTTGTACTTGTCGCGCCCGGTCAGCAGCTCGAGGAAGCCCATGAGCGCCGTCCAGAAACCTGCGGACACCCAGCAGAACAGGATGCCGAACAGGATCAGGATGGACGTCTGCAACGCATACGGCCACACCTGCACCACGGTGTCCCACAGGGGCTGGCGGGTGACTTCGTCCAGGTCGACGAACGACCAGCCCTGGTACGGCAGGATGCTCTTCATGTACCAGCCGGCAACAAGGGTCTGGCCGATCATGAGGGTGAGCAGGATGTAACGGCGGATGGAGCCCACCGTGCGCCAACGGGCGGCCGGCAGCTCGCGCTTAGGTGGCTGCGGCGCATTGGGGCGCCCGGTCATGCGCCGCCACAGGCGCACCAGCACGTTGGTGCGCCAGGGCTCTGGCACCACCTTGGTGCGGTTGATCGGCGGGGCGATCTTCAGGCGCAGGCGGCCACTGCCATCGACACTGAGCATCTCGGCGTCTTCAAGCTCGGCCGCATTGCCCACGGTCAGGCGCGAGCCCACCGAGGCCTGCACGGCCTCGGCAGGGCTGGCGTGGGGGGTGGCAGCCAGGCGTTGGTGCAGCTCGCTGAACGACGTGCAGCTGGCAAGCTCTGCTCGCTGCTCGTCACTCAGGGGGAGGTGGGCCAGGTACTCGCCAAGCGATACCGGCCTTGCGTTTGAGTTACTCATCGGCAGGCAACTGGTAGCTCCAGGTCTCGGTCAGCACCTTCTCGGTGGTGGCCGGGGCCCCGGTGGTGGGCGCCGCCTCGGCGGCAGGTTGTTCGGCCTTGATCGCCTTGCCGGCCTTGGCATGCTTGGCAGCAGCCTTGTCCTGCTTGGTTTCCTGGGCAGGTGCGGCAGCTTCTACCGGCACATCACGCACCAGTGCGGCACGCATCTCGGTCGCTTTATTGGCATCCTTCACCTTGAGCCGCAACGTCAGGCGCCAGCCCTTGGTTTCAGGGTTGTAGCGCAGGTTGTTTTCCACAACTTCGGCGTTGTCGCCCACGCTGATCTGGCTGCGCACCGGGGTGTCTTCCGGCAGAGCAGCCAGCGCAGGGCCGGCAAAGTCGACCAGGAAGGCAACGCTGCCATCCGGCTGACGGATCAGGTTGGACTGTTTCACATCACCGGTGGAGCGCAGGGTCTGCTTGACCCAGCCCAACTCAGGGGCCTGGAATTTGGGCTCGTCGATGGTCCAGTGCAGGCGGTAGGCATAGTCCATGGCTTCGCCCGGCTCAGGGAGTTTTTCCGGGCTCCAGAACGCAACGATGTTGTCGTTGGTTTCGTCGGCGGTCGGGATCTCCACCAGGTCGACGGAGCCCTTGCCCCAGTCACCCTTGGGCTCGATCCACGCACTTGGGCGCTTCTGGTAGTTGTCGTCCAGGTCTTCGAAGTCGCTGAAGGCACGCTGGCGCTGCATCAGGCCGAAACCGCGCGGGTTTTCCACGCTGAAGTTGCTGACCGACAAGTGCTTGGGATTGTTCAGCGGGCGCCACAGCCATTCACCGTTGCCGGCGTGAATCGACAGGCCTTCGGAGTCATGCAGTGCTGGGCGGTAGTTCAGCACCTTGGAGGGCTGGTTAGGGCCAAACAGGTACATGCTGGTCAGCGGTGCGATGCCCAGGCGGCTGACGTGGTCACGCAGGTAAACACGCGATTGCACGTCTACCACCGTGTCGTTGCCAGGGCGCAGGGTGAGCTTGTAGGCGCCGGTGGAACGCGGCGAGTCCAGCAGGGCATAGATGACCAGGTGCTTGTCGGCCGGCTGGGGCTTCTCGACCCAGAACTCGGTGAAGCGCGGGAATTCCTCCCCCGACGGCAGCGCCGTGTCGATGGCCAGGCCACGGGCCGACAGGCCGTACACATGGCCCTTGCCGACCACGCGGAAGTAGCTGGCGCCAAGCAGGGTCATGATTTCATCCTGCTTGTCGGCCTTGTTGATCGGGTACAGCACGCGGAAACCGGCGTAACCGAGGTTCTTGGTGGCGTCGGCGTCATGCGGGACGTCGCCGAACTCGAACCGGCTCGGGTCGTACTTGATTTCCTCGACCTTGGTGGCGGTGACCTCGTTGATCTTCACCGGGGTGTCGAAGTGCATGCCCTGGTGGTAGAAGGACAGCTTGAACGGCGTCTTGTCGTTGGCCCACTCGGCCTTTTCCTGCAAGAAATGAATCTTCTGGTAGTCCGCGAACTTCATATCGCGGAACACGGCCGGCAGGTTGCTTTTGGGGGCTTCGTACTTCTGGCCGGCCAGATCCTTTGCCTTGGCTGCAACATCGTCAAGATTGAATGCCCATAGCTGGCCCGCGCTCATCAGGCCGACCAACGCCACGCTGGCCATCAGCGCCTTGCGTAGCCGGACGCCAGGGATTCTTGATGCTTTTTGGGGACTAACAATCACGAGCAACCCTCGCCGAAAACAGATCATGAAACCAACGGCCAGCGACAAATGCCGGGTTGGCGAGCACTGTTCGGACCCCGTAAGGGCGTAATGATTCCCCAAACGGATCCAGACATTGCTCGAGTCAGAGTGAAACGAACCTGCGAACGCAGGCCCATGCAGCGCGCGATTATCCAGCAGGTCGCGTGACAACGCATCAGGCTGCAACAACTATTTATCGTACAAAACCCCTTGTTTTCCCAATGGGCAGGGGTTTTTTAACCTCAAATTTGTAACATTAATGTTACAGGGCCATCATTCACCAGGTGCACCTGCATATCTGCACCAAATTGGCCCGTCGCAACCTCGGGGTGGCTGGCCTTGGCCCGCTCCACCAGGTAGTCGAACAGCTCGGCGCCAAGTGCAGGTGGCGCCGCAGTGGAAAAGCTCGGGCGCATGCCATTACGGGTATCCGCTGCCAGGGTGAACTGCGACACCAGCAGCAAGCCACCGCCCACGTCTTTGAGCGAGCGGTTCATCTTGCCCTGCTCATCGCTGAACACACGGTAATTCAACAGCTTGTGCAACAGCTTGTCGGCCTGTTCGCGGGAATCTTCAGGCTCGACGGCCACCAACACCAGCAGCCCCTGGTCGATGGCACCTACCACCTGCCCCGCCACTTCCACGCGCGCACCGCGCACCCGCTGCAGCAGGCCTTTCATGCTTCTTCCAGGGGCAGGTCCAGCAAGCGCCGGGCCATCTGGTCGGCAGCCCGCACCAGGGCGTCGGTGATACCGGGCTCGGAGGCGGCATGGCCAGCATCGCGGATGACCTTGAGCTCACTGTTGGGCCAGGCCTGGTGCAATGCCCAGGCGTTGTCCAGCGGGCAGATGACGTCGTAGCGACCATGTACGATCACTGCCGGCAGATGGGCGATTTTAGGCACATCGCGAATCAGCTGGTCGGGCTCGAGGAACGCATTGTTCATGAAGTAATGGCATTCGATGCGGGCAATCGACAGCGCCCGCTGCGGCTCCGAGAAGCGGTCCACCACCAGCGGGTTGGGGCGCAGGGTGGCAGTACGGCCCTCCCAGGTAGACCAGGCCTTGGCCGCGTGCATCTGGGCGATCTGGTCGCTGCCGGTCAGGCGCTTGTGGAACGCCGCCACCAGGTCGCCGCGTTCGTCGGGCGGGATCGGGGCCACGTAGTCTTGCCAGTAATCCGGGAACAGGCGGCTGGCGCCCTCTTGGTAGAACCACTGAATTTCCTGCGGCCGGCACAGGAAGATGCCCCGCAGGATCAAGCCGTGAACCCGCTCGGGGTGAGTCTGGGCGTAGGCCAGCGCCAGGGTGGAGCCCCAGGAGCCGCCGAACAGCACCCATTTATCGATGCCCAGGTGCTCGCGGATACGCTCCATGTCCTCGACCAGGTGCCAGGTGGTGTTGTTTTCCAGGCTGGCGTGTGGCGTGGAGCGGCCACAACCGCGCTGGTCGAAGGTGATGATGCGGTACAGGTTGGGGTCGAAGTAGCAACGGCTCTGAGCGTCGCAACCGGCGCCTGGCCCGCCGTGGATGAACACCACCGGCAACCCCTCCGGCGAGCCGCTTTCATCAACGTACAACACGTGCGGCGCTTCCACGGCCAGATCGTGCCGGGCGTAGGGTTTGATCTGCGGGTAGAGGGTCTGCATTGCGCACTCCGTGTGAGGATGGTTCGGCCGTGGGCCATCATAAACCTGAATTGCAGTTTCGGCACCGTCCCCGCTTACCTGAGCCACTACCAGGCCACAGATATCTACCTCCTACCGGCGCAACCGGCCAGCGACAGTGCCCTGTCATCTCCGAAGGGCTCCCCCCATGCCAACAGCAGACACCGAACAACCCACCTTTCACGCTGCCACCCTTGAACGCCAGGTGCCTGCCTGGCTCAAGGCCGCACCGCCGGCCATCCACCAGGCCATGCGCAACTGGCACCTCGCCCCCGCCTGGCTGACGCCAGCGCTTGCCCAGCAACCCGATGTAGCAAGGGCGTGGCAGGCAGAGCACGCCCGCCACCGTGACAATCAGGCGCAGGTGCAACAGCTGTTCACGCAACTGCCCGACCTGGAACGCTTCGCCTGTGACCTGCTGAGCGACGCCATCAAGCAGCGATTCGGGCTGGAGCTGGACGTACGCACCACCTACCTCATCGATGCGCGGCACATCGACAGCGCCACGGCTGGCGACAGCCGCCAGGCCGTCGACCGCGCCACCCGCTCGCTGCTGCAGTGTGCGCTGCACAACTTCGACCGGGCCGCTGCCGAGCCTGGCGGGATGGACGCACCAGCGGGCATGCTGAAAAAATCGGTCATCGTCGACCACCGCCGCTACATGGGCAGCGTGCCCATCACCAACGCGCTGGCGATCTCTGCCGAAGACTTCGCCGGGCTATGCCGCACGCTCGACATCGGTGACAAGTACCACGAGCTGGTGCATGCCATTTACTACCCGGGCTCCGATGAAGCGGCGCTGACCGTTTACCGCTGCCTGGGCAATGCGCAGGTGTCGGCGTTTCGCCAGGCACTGCATTTTGCCAGGCTCAAGGGCGATATCAGCGAGGCGCTGTATACCGCTGCGCTGGGAGTACCCCTGGACCAGCCGCCCTCGGCCAACGCCAGCGTGCACTTCAGCCTCGTGCAGCTTTGGGAAACCGAATTGACCGGCGTGCTGCTGGTGACACTGCGCACCGACGGCCATCAGGCTGTCGCCTTGTACATCCCTGAGGATGAGGTAACGCCGTTGAAGGAGTTCCCGACGCTCCAGGCGTTGCACTCGGCGCTGCGTGACCGCCTGCTGGCCGACATCACCTACCTTGACCGGCACATACCCGACCGTGACCAGGCTTCTACCATCAGCCGCCTGCGGGACCGGCTGACACCCCTGCAGTGGAGCGTGCGCGGCATACGTGAGCGGGTGCCGGCACCCCATGCCGAGTTGTATCCGGTTGCCCACCCCCTGCGCCATACGTTCCAGGGCGCCATGGCCTTCCAGCGCGCCCAGCGCCATGAGATGGACGTGCTGTACCACGCCATACCCACACAAATCGTCGACCGCCGCTCGGCACAGGCGCACCGGCAGTTGATTGCCGGGCGAGTACTGGGGGCACTGAACATCGCCGGCTTTTTCGTCCCGGGCCTGGGCGAGCCGATGCTTGCTGTATGCGTGGTCCAGCTGGCAAATGAGGTGTACGAGGGGATCGACGCCTGGCGCAACGACGAGCGCGAGACTGCCTACGGTTACCTGGTAGACGTTGTCGAGAACGTCGCCGCCATGGCCGCCTTTGCCGTCGCCGCCAAGGTGATCAAGGGCCAGGGAGGCACGCCTGGTGCCCCACCCGCTCAGGTAGCCACGCCGTCCTTCATCGAGGAACTGCACGAAGTCGAAACAACCGACGGCCAGCTGTGCCTGTGGAAGCCGGACCTCACCCCCTACCGCAGCCAGCAACCGCTGCCGCCTGATCTTGAGCCAGACTCGCTCGGCCTGCGTCACTACCAGGGCCGAAGCTGGCTGGCTCTGGAAGGCAACCACTATGCCGTCGGCCGCTCGCCAGATACCGGTGACTATCATGTGGAGCACCCGCACACGCCCCGCCGCTATCGGCCGCCCCTGCGGCACAACGGGGCTGGCGCATGGCTGCACGTCATTGACCAGCCGCGCAACTGGTCGGGCACCGCCTTGCTGCGCCGTGCCGGGCATCTGAGCGCTCACTTCGACGCGCCAACCCTGCGCCGCATTCTTGCTGTCAGCGGCGTTTCCGAAGACGCGCTGCGCCGGGCGCTGGCAGAAAGCCTGCCGCTGCCGGCCTTGCTGCAAGACACCCTGGAACGCTTCAAGCTGGACCAGACCGTACGCCTGCAAGCCGATGCCACCACTTGGGCCACCCGTTTCAGCGAAGCCTACGCGGCCCTTGGTAACCCGACAGGCGCCGACGCCCAGGCCATCCAGCGAGCGTATCCGGCGCTGCCGAAGGCGGTGAGCGAAGAAGTGGCCGCCGCGCTCAGCAGCGCCGAGCGCAACATGCTGGCCCACAGCAAAGTACCGCTGCGTGTAGCAGAAGAAATCCGCGTGTATCAGCAGCAGGTACGCCTGGCCCGCGCGTACGAGGGCCTCCACCTGGCGTGCGTGCGCACCTGGGACAGCGACCGTCTGATCCTCAACACCCTGGCGCAGCTGCCAGGCTCGCCTGGCGGCACACGGCTACGCCTGCTGCAGCGCAGCACCTGGCCTGCGGCGGAACATGCGGTAGGCGGTGAAGGCGATGGGGCGTACGTCACCATCACCCATGCACGGGCCGGCTACATCGTTCACGAACACAGCCAGCCGGGTGCTGCAATCGTACTGCACCCCAATCTGTACACCGCCTTGCACCAGGCATTGCCGCAGGCCATGGCGCAGATGGGGGTGTCCCATCCGCAAGCACTGCAACGGTTGCTGCAGGAGCGCCCCCCACTGCCCCGCGCCGCTCTACGAGCGGTGCTGGGGATGCAGCCCGTGCGGCCCGGGTATCGCTCGCCGATGCGCCTGGCCGACGGCAGGCTGGGTTACCGCCTTGGTGGAGGTGGCCCGGCCACACAGAGCGTGGGGCGCCAGGCATTGCTCACGGCAGCGCAGGCGGCAGGCCTTGCCGCGGATGACAGGTCGGCTGAACAGGCCCTGCAAGCGCTGGCCAGCAGGGGGCTATCTCAGCGGCAGATGCTCGACCACCTGCAGACCTTACTCGAACAACGCCACGAACTGATCAGCCGCCTGGACGACTGGGGCGAAGCCATCACACCGGCCTCCGATCAGGCTGCGCGCAGTTACGACAACCTGCGCGAGGCCATCCTGCAGCATTGGCAGGCCACCGCGTTGCAGGCCAGCAGCACGCCCACGATCAACCTACGGGTAACCCAGGTTCCACTGGCCGATATACCGCTGACCCTGCCTGACTTCTTCAACGCTCAGGTGCGCAGCCTGAGCCTGGTCGACCTGCCATCCGGCGCCCTGTCGGGCTGGGCGCAGAACGAGCGCCTGTTGCAACGCCTGCTGCGCCAGATGCCGAACATCGAGGCGCTGGAAATCACCCGCCCCTATGATCCCAGGGCAACGCCTTCGTTTTTTCTGTTCAGCATCCCCACCATTGCCGAACATCTGCCGGGCTTGCAGCGCCTGGTACTGACCAACCAGAACATCGCGTTTTCCGAAAGTGACGTGAACCTGCTGGCAGGCCTGGGCCAGTTGCGTTACCTGGACCTCAGTGGCAACCGCCTGGCGCAGAACAACAGCCCAAGCTTCCATGAGCTGACCCTGGATTACCTCGGGCTGAACCAGATGCAGCTTTCCCAGTGGCCAATTGGTATCGGCAGCGACGCCCTGGCCCGCATCACCCACCTGTCACTGCGCGACAACAACCTCAGGGCACTGCCTGCGTTTCTGCTCAACGAGGCAGAGGCCCTGACCAGCCCGCCGGTGATTTCGCTGCAAGGCAACGCCATCAACGAAACCCACTTGCAGCGCCTGCTGCTGAACGAGCGCATGGACGCCTCCGGCATCAGCACCGACCAACCGGCGACGCTGGCCGAACGCCTGGCACGCCTGCGCGAAGAGCGGCAACAGATGCGAGACGCCATCGACGGCTGGGCCCAGGCCTCCAGCTCCAGCAACCCACTGACCCAGGCTGCCCTGGAAGACAGGCAGCGCATACAGGCAGCTGTCACGCAGTTCTGGGAGCAGCAGGAGCAAGGGCAGCATTACCTGCGCCTGCAACTGGAAGACGTCGCCATCGCCAACTTTCCGCGGCGCCTGCCGCCGTTCTTCGGCGAGCGGGTACGGGCACTGAGCCTGACGCGGCTGCAGGGGTCCGCGACACAGCTCGATGAACTGCTGAGCCGGTTCCCCAACATCACGCGCCTCACGATCGACAGCCATCAGGAAGCCACGGGGGCACTGGCATGTACCTTGGTACGCCTGCCCAGCCTCACGCACCTGGAGTTTCGCAACATGGGGCTGGAGGTTGACCAGACCATGCTGGAAGCCTTTGCGCGCCTGGAGCACCTGACATCGCTCGATCTATCCGGCAACCGCTCGGCAGCCATCGCCCAGGTGCCCACCCGGCTGGCCCACAACCTGCAATCGCTGACCCTGGCCAACATGAACCTGCAGGGCTGGCCAAACTGGTGCGACAGCCTGCTGCCGCTGGAGCTGCTGGACCTGAGCAACAACAACATCGCTCAGTTGCCCGAGCACATTCTCTCGAACCTGAACAACCCCATGCCAATTTCCTCCATTGCGCTGTTCGACAACCCACTGCCCCTGGAAACCATCCTGCGCGTGCGCACCTTCTCCGACAGCCAGCACAGCTACTCCTTCGCCCTGGACATTCCGGAAAACCTGATGCTGGTGGACAGTTCCAGCGAAGGCTCACTCGACCACCCGCACTTCCCGCTGATGGGCGACGACATGCCCCGGCTGGAAGACTGGCTGCTGGGCAGCGAAGCGCAGAACACAGCACTGCAGGACAGCTGGCAAACCCTGGGCGGGAGCCCCCTGCTGCGCCTGGTGGGCCGCTTGCGCAACGCGGCACCGTATGTAGCACCGGGTACCCGTGGCAGTTTTTGCGAGCGGGTGCGGATGATGCTGGTGCTGGCAGCGAGCAACGAACGCGAACGCCCGGTGATGGAGGCGATTGCCGAAACAGCCCTGCCCGACCCTGAAAGCGGCGCGCAGACGTGCCACGACGGGGCGCTGCAGGAGTTCAACAACATCGAGCTGTACCTGATGGGGCAACGCCTGCTGATCGAGGCAGGCGACACGCCACAGGCGATGCATCAGCGCCTGCTGCAGCTGTTCCGTATCGAACAGCTCGAACGCCTGGCCAGCCAGCGTTCCAGGCAGGGTGACCTGGTTTCGGTGCGCCTGGCCTACCGCCGCGAGCTGGCACGGGAACTGGACCTGCCGATCGCCGACGGCATGCGTTTTCGCAGTGCGGCCAACCTGGCCCCTGACGAGATTTCCGAAGTGCTGGAAGCAGTACGGCGCAGCGAACGGGGCCAGCCGCTGATCGACTACCTGATGGCCAACGATGACTGGACGGCACGGCTGCGTGGCGAATACGCCGAGCGCTTTGCCGAGATCCAGGCGCACTTGCGCGAGCGTGTACTGGCGCTGGCTAGCCTGGACTATCCCCTGACCCAGGAGCTGGACCTGCAAGGTGCCTTGCAGGCCGCCGCGGTACAAGAGGAGCTGGAACTGCTACGGGACCTGACGATTGCGCAGGTCAATCAGACGTAACGCACCGCAACTCATCGCAAGCTCTTACGGACCTGCACATGACATATTGATTTAGCAGGGACCTATGTGGGAGCGGCTTCAGCCGCGAACACCGGCGAAGCCGGTGCCATACACCGCGTTGCCTGCTTCGCGGGTAAACCCGCTCCCACAGAATGGGCTGCCCCACAAAAGTTGGACACCTATCCCATTTTTGTGGGGCAGCCTAGAAAGCGCGGCGCGGCTAGCGCCCGTACCGCGCACGGCCCCAGTCCAGCATGGCCTGCAACAGGTCACGCAGCACGTGTTGGGTGGGCTGGGCCAGGTCTTCGCGGTAGTCGAAAGGCGCGTGCTCCTGCATGTAGGTGCTTTGCGCAAGCTCCAGCTGTACCGCATGGATATGCCCGGCCGGGTCACCATAATGACGGGTGATGTGCCCGCCCTTGAAGCGGCCATTGAGCACATGGCTGTAGCCTTGGGCCTGTGCACACACCGCATCCAGCTGTTGCGCAAGGGTGGCATCGCAACTGGCGCCATTGAAGGTGCCGAGGTTGAAATCCGGCAGCGTGCCTTCGAACAGGTGAGGGATGCACGAGCGGATCGAGTGGGCATCCCACAGCAGGGCGTAGCCGAACTGCGCGCGCAGGCGCTCAAGCTCGCGCTGCAATGTGCCGTGGTACGCCTGCCAGATCTGCCCCAGGTACTGTTGGCGTTGCTCGGCGGTAGGTGCCAGCCCTTCCTTGAACAGGGGCTGGCCGTCGAACAGCGTCGCGGGGAACAGGCCAGTGGTAGCCCCGGCGTACAACGGTTTGTCATCCTGCGGGCGGTTCAAGTCGATAACGAAGCGTGAGTACTCCGCCGCCAGCACACTGGCGCCCATCCCCTGGGCAAAGCCGTACAGCCTGGGGATATGCCAGTCGGTGTCCGGCAAGCCTTGCGCTGCATCGACCAGCCCGTCGCGCACCGCGCTGCTCAAGCGCAGGCCGGCATGGGGCATGCTGATTAGCAGCGGCAGGCGGCCTTGGTGAAAACTCAGTACCTGTTCCATGGGGCCTCGCTCAGTGGGTGATTTCTTGCCCGCTGCGCACGATGCGCTTGGGCAGGTCGCCGCCCAGCCAGTAGGCCAGGTCGGCGGGGCGTTCGATGTGCCAGGCCACGAAGTCGGCCACCTTGCCCGCTTGCAACGTGCCATGGCTGTGGCCAAGGCCCAGCGCGGTGGCGGCGTGCACGGTGACACCGGCCAGGGCCTCTTCAGGTGTGAGGCCAAAGCAGGTGCAGCCCATGTTCAGCATCAGGCGCAGTGACAACCCGGGCGAAGTACCCGGGTTCAGGTCGGTGGCCAGGGCCATCTTCACACCGTGGCGGCGCAATGCAGCCATCGGCGGCAACTGGGTTTCCCGCAGGAAGTAGAAGGCCCCGGGTAGCAACACTGCGACCGTTCCGGCGGCCGCCATGGCGATGGCGTCCTCTTCGGTCATGAACTCCAGGTGATCGGCCGACAGCGCCTGGTAGCGGGCTGCCAGGCTGGAGCCGTGCAACGATGAGAGCTGCTCGGCATGCAGTTTGACCGGCAAGCCCAGTTCGCGCGCCGCGATGAACACGCGCTCTACCTGGGCGGGCGAGAACGCCAGGTGTTCACAGAAGGCGTCCACCGCATCCACCAGGCCTTCGGCAGCCAACGCCGGCAGCATCTGCTCGCAGATGTGCGTGATGTAATCATCAGGCCTGCCACTGTACTCGGGCGGCAGTGCGTGTGCGGCCAGGCAGGTAGCGCGCACGGTCAGCGGCAACGCCTGCCCCAGGCGCCTGGCCACGCGCAGCATCTTGCGCTCGCTGGCAAGGTCAAGGCCGTAACCGGACTTCACTTCCAGGGTGGTCACGCCGTCGCGCATCAGGGCCATGACCCGCTGACGGGCGCTGGCGAACAGCGCCTCTTCACTGGCCGCCCGGGTGGCCCGCACCGTACTGGCGATCCCCCCGCCCTGGGCGGCAATTTCAGCGTAACTCACGCCCTTGAGACGCTGCTCGAACTCGCCACTGCGGTTACCGCCAAACACGGCATGGGTATGGCAGTCGATAAGCCCAGGCGTCACCCAGGCGCCGCCCAGGTCCACCGTGCGCTCGGGCATGGGCGCGGTCAGCTCGGCCTTGGGGCCCACCCATTCCACAAGCCCATCACAGGTGATAATGGCTGCGTCTTCGACCGCCGAATAATGGCCGTCGACCATGGTTGCCACGTGGCAGTGCTGCCAGAGAGTTCTCATGTACAGTCTCCTTTGCTAACGGTGCAGTTCGGCACGTTCCGCAACCGGCCTGCCCTGCCCGGCGCGCGGCTTGCACCACAGCAGGTAGGACGCCACCAGGAACACCAGCCACACCAGCCCGACCAGCAATGCCGCCTGGGTGTCGGGGAAGTAGCCAAGCACACCGAAGATGAACACCATGAACGCGATCGCCATGGCCGGGCCGTAGGGCCAGAACGGAACGGGGAACTTGAGCTGGGCCATCTGCTCACGGCTCATGCGCCGGCGCATGGCAACCTGGGTCACCAGGATCATCAGCCAGACCCACACCGTGGCGAAGGTCGCGATGGAAGCAATCAGCAGGAACACGTTTTCCGGGATCAGGTAATTCAGCAGCACGCCGATCAGCAGCGCAGCGCCCATCACCACTACGGTCATCCAGGGTACCCCGTGCCGGGACAGGTGGCTGAACCCGCGTGGTGCATGGCCTTGCTGGGCCAGCCCATACATCATGCGACCCGCGCCGAAGATATCGCTGTTGATGGCAGACACCGCCGCCGAGATCACCACGATGTTCAGCACCGCTGCTGCAGAGCCGATCCCCAGGTTGCTGAAGATCTGCACGAAGGGGCTGCCCTGGCTACCGATTTGCGGCCAGGGGTACAGGCACATCAGCACGAACAGGGTGAGCACGTAGAACAGCAGGATGCGCAGCGGCACCGCGTTGATCGCCTTGGGGATCACCCGCTGCGGGTCCTTGGCCTCGCCTGCGGTCACGCCGATGATCTCGATGCCGCCAAACGCGAACATCACCACCGCGAAAGAAGCAATCAGGCCCCCTACGCCATTGGGCATAAAGCCGCCATGGTCGAACAGGTTGCCGAGGCCAACCGCATGGCCGCTACCCACCTGGCTGAAGCCGAACGCCATGATGCCAAGGCCTGCCAGGATCATGGCGATGATGGCGCCAACCTTGAGCAACGACAGCCAGAACTCCATCTCGCCGAAGACCTTGACGTTGCACAGGTTCAGGCCGCCAATCAGGAAGACGATGCCCAGCACCCAGATCCAGCGGGCTACTTCCGGGAACCAGAAGCCCATGTAGATACCGAAAGCGGTCACGTCGGCGATGGCCACGATGACCATCTCGAAGGCGTAGGTCCAGCCGAGGATGAAGCCCGCCATGGGCCCCAGGTACGTGCTGGCGTAGTGGCCGAAGGAACCGGCCACGGGATTGTGCACGGCCATTTCGCCCAGGGCGCGCATGACCATGAACACCGCTGCGCCGCCGATCAGGTAAGCCAGCAGCACGGCAGGGCCGGCCATCTGGATGGCAGAAGCGGAGCCGTAGAACAGGCCGGTACCGATGGCGGAACCCAATGCCATGAAACGGATGTGGCGGGCACTGAGCCCGCGTTTGAGACCTTGAGCGTGTTGCATGTCACGTCCTTGAATTGTTTTTGTGGTCGTGAGGGCACGGGGCTGCTGCGCAGCCCCTCAGGCATTACAGGCTGGGCAGTACCCCCGCCGGCAGCAAACCGGTCAGGCTGCCTTTGGCCAACAGTTCCACAGCCTTTTCGATGTCCGGCGCGAAGAAACGGTCACGATCATAGTGCGGTACTTCGCTGCGCAGCGCCTGGCGGGCCTGCTCCAGCTTGGCCGAGGTCTTCAGGCCCTTGCGCAGGTCCAGCCCCTGGCACGCGCCCAGCCACTCGATCGCCAGCACCCCACGGGTGTTTTCGGCCATCTCCCACAGGCGCTTGCCGGCTGCCGGGGCCATGGACACGTGGTCTTCCTGGTTGGCAGACGTCGGCAGGCTGTCGACACTGTGCGGGTGCGACAGCGCCTTGTTTTCGCTGGCCAGTGCCGCTGCGGTCACCTGGGCGATCATGAAGCCCGAGTTGACCCCGCCGTTTTCCACCAGGAACGGCGGCAGCTGGGACATGTGCTTGTCCATCATCAGCGAGATGCGGCGTTCGCTGAGCGAGCCAATTTCGGCAATGGCCAGGGCCAGGTTGTCGGCGGCCATGGCGACCGGCTCTGCGTGGAAGTTACCCCCGGAAACCACGTCGCCTTCGGCGGCGAACACCAGCGGGTTGTCCGACACGGCGTTGGCCTCGACACCCAGCACCTCGGCGGCCTGGCGCAGCTGGGTAAGGCAGGCTCCCATGACCTGCGGTTGGCATCGCAGCGAGTAAGGGTCCTGGACCTTGTCGCAGTTCTTGTGCGACAGCGAAACCTCGCTGGCTTCGCCCAGCAGGTCGCGGAAGCAGGCTGCCGTATCGATCTGCCCGCGCTGGCCGCGCACCTCATGGATCCGGGCATCGAACGGCGAGCGCGAACCCAACGCAGCCTCGACGCTCAGGGCACCACAGGCGATGCCAGCCGCATACAGGTCTTCGCCATGGAACAGGCCACGCAGGGCATAGGCGGTGGAGGCCTGGGTACCGTTCAGCAGGGCCAGGCCCTCTTTGGCCGCCAGGGTCAGGGGCTCAAGGCCGGCAACGGCCAGCGCTTCGGTTGCGGGTAACCACTGGCCGTGGTGACGGGCCTTGCCCTCGCCCAGCAGCACCAGCGACATGTGCGCCAATGGCGCCAGGTCACCGGAAGCACCTACCGAACCCTTCAGCGGAATGTGGGGGTACACCTCGGCGTTCACCAGGGCGATCAGCGCATCGATGACCTTGCGGCGAATACCCGAGAAGCCGCGGCTGAGGCTGTTGATCTTCAGCACCATGATCAGCCGTACCAGGGCATCGTCCAGCGGCGCGCCAACCCCGGCGGCATGGGACAGCACCAGCGAGCGCTGCAGGTTTTCCAGGTCGTGGCTGGCGATGCGGGTGGACGCCAGCAGGCCGAAACCTGTGTTGATGCCATAGGCGGTGCGGTCTTCGGCAATGATCTGTTCGACACAGGCCACGCTTGCGTCGATACCGGCCGCAGCCCCCGGGTCGAGCTGCAGGCGTACGGGCGCGTCATGAATGGCACGCAGCTGGGCAAGGGTCAGGGCGCCGGGCTTGAGGGTAAGTTGGGTCACGTTGCTACTCCAGTCGCGGGGCATGGCGGGCGTGTCTGTCGGCGCCGGCGTGCCCCTTCTTGTTGTTCAGTATCACCCGCGAAGGGTGCGAGCCAAAGCGTGGCGGTCAGCCGGTGATCATCGGCAGGTCCAGGCCTTGCTCGCGGGCGCAGTCGATGGCGATGTCGTAGCCAGCATCGGCATGGCGCATTACGCCGGTGCCAGGGTCGTTGGCCAGCACCCGGGCGATGCGGGCGGCGGCTTCATCAGTGCCGTCGCACACGATGACCATGCCGGAGTGCTGGGAGAAGCCCATGCCAACGCCGCCCCCGTGGTGCAGCGATACCCAGGTGGCACCGCTGGCCGTATTGAGCAGGGCGTTGAGCAGCGGCCAGTCTGAAACGGCATCGGAACCGTCGCGCATGGCTTCGGTTTCGCGGTTGGGGCTGGCTACCGAGCCGGAGTCCAGGTGGTCGCGGCCAATCACGATGGGCGCCGACAACTCGCCACTGCGGACCATTTCGTTGAACGCCAGGCCCAGCTTGGCGCGCAGGCCCAGGCCCACCCAGCAAATGCGGGCCGGCAGGCCCTGGAAGCTGATGCGCTCGCGGGCCATGTCCAGCCAGCGGTGCAGGTGGGCGTCGTCGGGGATCAGTTCCTTGACCTTGGCATCGGTCTTGTAGATGTCCTGGGCATCGCCAGACAGCGCGGCCCAGCGGAACGGCCCGATGCCGCGGCAGAACAGCGGGCGGATGTAGGCCGGGACGAAGCCCGGGAAGTCGAAGGCATTGGCAACGCCCTCTTCCTTGGCCATCTGGCGAATGTTGTTACCGTAGTCGAAGGTGGGAATGCCCTGCTTCTGGAAGTCGAGCATCGCCTGCACATGCACGGCCATGGACTGCTTGGCCGCCTTGACCACGGCAGCCGGCTCGGTCTGGGCGCGGTCACGGTACTGCTCCCAGCTCCAGCCTGCGGGCAGGTAACCGTTGAGCGGGTCGTGGGCGCTGGTCTGGTCGGTGACCATGTCCGGGCGTACGCCGCGCTTCACCAGCTCGGGCAGAATTTCAGCCGCGTTGCCATGCAGGGCGATGGAAATGGCCTTGCCCTCGGCGGTATAGCGGGCGATACGGGCCAGGGCGTCGTCCAGGTCAGTGGCCTGTTCATCCACATAGCGGGTTTCGAGGCGGAAATCGATACGGCTCTGCTGGCATTCGATGCTCAGCGAGCAGGCGCCGGCCAGCGTAGCGGCCAGGGGCTGAGCACCGCCCATGCCGCCCAGGCCGGCGGTAAGCACCCATTTGCCTTTGAGGCTGCCGCCATAGTGCTGGCGGCCTGCTTCGACGAAGGTTTCGTAAGTACCTTGGACGATGCCCTGGCTGCCGATGTAGATCCAGCTGCCTGCGGTCATCTGGCCGTACATGGCCAGGCCCTTGGCATCCAGTTCGTTGAAGTGCTCCCAATTGGCCCAGTGCGGGACTAGGTTGGAGTTGGCGATCAGCACGCGGGGCGCGTTGTTGTGGGTTTTGAACACACCCACGGGCTTGCCCGACTGCACCAGCAAGGTTTCGTCGTCTTCCAGGCGGGTGAGGGTTTCGACGATCTTGTCGTAGCAGGCCCAGTTGCGCGCAGCACGGCCAATGCCGCCGTAAACCACCAGTTCCCTGGGGTTTTCTGCCACTTGCGGGTCCAAGTTGTTCATCAGCATGCGCAGCGGTGCTTCGGTCAACCAGCTCTTGGCGGTGAGCTTGTTGCCACGGGGGGCACGGATTTCAACGTCACGGTATTTGTTGTTGTCAGTCACGGGAAGGTCCTCTGCGGTCGTCCGCGGGCAGATGTGTCATGGCAAGTATACAAACACATCTTTACTTGTATGTACAAGCATGGACAACCGAAATTTCTAGAACACTTTAGCGGCCTTATGGTGCTTTACCGACGAATGTGGAGGGGCTGGAGGGTGTTCGCCTTTACAGGTGCGGCGCCTGGGAGATCGAGCGCCGCCCGCGC
>NZ_JACVVG010000130.1:0-225 GCF_016647875.1 Pseudomonas sp. S36
CCCCGGCGTGACAGGCCGGTATTCTAACCGACTGAACTACCGCTGCGTATCATTCAGGCTTGCGCCTGCTTGAACCTGGGTCTACCTCGCGCCTGACAGGCCTCGGGGTAAGCATGAGAGCAACGCTTATCACTGCTTTCATGTGTGCTTCAAGGTGTTCTAGGGACCTTGAAACGAAGATGGCGCAGCGGACGGGACTCGAACCCGCGACCCCCGGCGTGACAG
>NZ_JACVVG010000131.1:0-225 GCF_016647875.1 Pseudomonas sp. S36
TTTTGTCGCGTTTGACAAAAAGTGACTCGCCGTAAAGGCGAAAAGGTGAATGAGCGTCTCCATCGCATATGGACTATGCTCTCTACAGAAACCCACCCAGACCAAAACCACTTCAAACTTCAAACTTCAAACTTCAAACTTCAAACTGACTAAGTGTGGGCGGACGCAACGAGTTAACATTCTTTCACGCAAGTGGCGCTTAATCACCCTTCCGCCCTTACGGCG
>NZ_JACVVG010000132.1:0-223 GCF_016647875.1 Pseudomonas sp. S36
CCCCGGCGTGACAGGCCGGTATTCTAACCGACTGAACTACCGCTGCGTATCGTTCAGGCTTGCGCCCGATTGAAACTGGGTCAGCCCAAGGCGCTTGGCCTTGTGGCTTCAGACCGGTGCAAAGCACCCATCTGGTACTGGAATATGGCGCAGCGGACGGGACTCGAACCCGCGACCCCCGGCGTGACAGGCCGGTATTCTAACCGACTGAACTACCGCTGCG
>NZ_JACVVG010000133.1:0-221 GCF_016647875.1 Pseudomonas sp. S36
TCAAGATCAAGATCAAGATCTACAGCAACAGCAACAGCAACAGCAACAGCACAGCGAACTCAAATATATCTATGCACCAACTGAAAGAACTCGACCGCTCTTGCTTCTAAGCGCGCAATAGTTCAAGCAACACAGATTGCGACTTCAGGAGGCCGAGCGGAGGGATTGCAGAGGGAGGTGACGGGCATGGATGCCCGTCAAGCGCTGAGGCCCCATGGATG
>NZ_JACVVG010000134.1:0-217 GCF_016647875.1 Pseudomonas sp. S36
CGGTGTTCGCGGCTGAAGCCGCTCCCACAAGATAGATGCCAGCGTTCAGAATGTTGGCAGAGAGTTAACTCCACAGGCTTTTTAAATCAACTAATCCGTACTGCGCTACCGCGTGGGCAGTGCCTCAATAAGCAAACCACATTCCCTGTGGGAGCGGGTTCACCCACGAAGCAGGCAGCGCGGTGCATGGCACCGGCTTCGCCGGTGTTCGCGGCTG
>NZ_JACVVG010000135.1:0-215 GCF_016647875.1 Pseudomonas sp. S36
GGTTCTGAGCATCCTTGGCATCCGCCTCGGCATTGCGCTCATGTACCTTGCGCAGCTGCTCATCGGTAAGGGGCAATTTCTAGCCCGTGTCGCCCAGCATCATCAGCCCTCCGACGATGGAGCCCAGGGCTACTAACAAAGTCACCTTGGAGTAACACCGTACATGTAGGAGCGAGCGCAGCTCGCGATGGGGTGCAAAGCACCCCCACCCCCGT
>NZ_JACVVG010000136.1:0-211 GCF_016647875.1 Pseudomonas sp. S36
TGTGACCGTGACCCTGACCGGTGGCACCCAGGTGTTCATCGCTGCCGGCTCTGCCAGCGGCACCGTGAGCATCAACGCCCCAGACGACGTGTACGTGGGCGGCCAGCCTTCGATCGTGAAGGCGATCACCGACCTGGCAGTTGCCGGCGACAAGCAGTTTGAAAACCTGGTAGCCAACAAAACGTCGGTCACTACAGCTGTGACTGATGAG
>NZ_JACVVG010000137.1:0-203 GCF_016647875.1 Pseudomonas sp. S36
CCTGGTTTGTTCCACGCGAAATTGCGTCATGCGCCAAGGCGTCCGCGCGCAAATGGCGCAGGCCTAATTGGCCCGAAACAAACGTAGGAGCGAGCGCAGCTCGCGATGCGCCGCGGGGGGGGGGGGGGGGGGGGGGGGGGGGGGGGGGGGGTGGGGGGGGGGGGGGGGGGGGGGGGGGGGGGGGGGGGGGGGGGGGGGGGGGG
>NZ_JACVVG010000138.1:0-202 GCF_016647875.1 Pseudomonas sp. S36
CGCGACCTTGACGGCGAACCCGTCGGTCACTGAAGGTGGTGTGATCACTTATACCGTGACGTTGACCAATCCGGCCCAGACGCCGGTTACCGTGACGCTGTCGAACGGCCAGGTCATCACCGTTGAAGCGGGTAAAACCCAAGGCAGCATTGACTTCCAGACGCCGGCCAATGACGTCTACAACAACGGCTCGACGGTTAGC